>CADCNZ010000028.1 GCA_902802935.1 uncultured bacterium
CATATTTACTAAATCAAGAGTAACTTTTCCGTCAACGGAAGAGTGGAATACAACGTTCATGCCTACTTTATCTGCAAACATTCTTAGAACCTGCTTTACATCAGAGTCTCTCAAACTTAACGTAATCTTTTCATTGCGTGTTGTCAGCTGAGGGCTCAAAAGCATGCTTGTTGAATTTTCACATGCTCCAGTTGATGTGTATGCACCGTATGTTGTGGTAGCAAAACTCGATGATGTAGCTGTGAATGCAATTAACATTGCTGCAGACAGAAGCTTTTGTATATAATTATATTTCATCGTTTTTCTCCTCCGAACTTCTTACTTAAATTTGAAACATCATTATGATTTACCGTTCCTTCGGTTAAAATTTCGCCAATACCTGCTTTATATGTATTAGCACCTAATTTTACCGTTACACTGTCACGAACGATATCTAAAATCTTGTAATTATTTACAACATCACCCTTCTTAACAAGGTAATCGTTTCCTTCTATATTAATAATTGCAGAAGGGCTGTATTTATCATACAAAATGCCGGATACTATAGTATCCATAACCCTTGCTGCGTCAGAATTTTCATTGATAACTTCCGGCGGTTCAACAAGGTCAAAAGTAGGAACATCGGTAACCGAAGAAGATTTGTTAATATTCCTATATGGCAAAAACGGATTGGCCTTGACAGTTCCTGACGGAATAGATATCAAATCTCTTTTTGCAGAAGCCGCGGATAATGGAGCGTTTGCCAAGTTAATAAACTCCTCTCCACTTCCCAAACTACCGAGTTGTTTAACAGAGTGCGTTATTCCTATTATGGAACACAGCACGATACACAAAATACTACCCGCAAAAAATTTTGGTTTACTGAACTTATTTTTTGAAAATCTTGCCAAAATCTCTTCAGTAGTATTGTTTAAAGAATCGATTTTTTCTTTTTTCATATAAGTACGTATGTTCATATCTTCTTACTACTAATCTTAATCTCTCTTACTTAACTATACAACAATATAATTCTCTATGAATCATATATTTATATTATTTGGTTCTCATGAATTTCATCATTTGAAAATCCAATAGCCCATAAAACCATAACAATATCATACCATATTCTTTGACTATTGCAACTAGTTATTATTTTGTAATAAATTTTCAGCACTTTTATATCTTACATACGCATAGGCATTAAATTTTAATGAGCCAAAAACTATTTTTACAAACTCATCATTATACGGTATGAATTTTGCAAAGCTGATTTCATCAGCATCATAATCATTCTTTGTTTCCTTAGCTTTTATTTTGCCTTTTAAAAATTGCGCTTGATAAAGAGAAATGTATATATTATTATCTTTATCCTTTTCTCCGTATATATTATAAAAACCTCGTTCTATTGTTTTTCCGTCAATAATTATGTCTACCGGAATATTTAAAAGACATCCTTCTTCTTCGGAGTTTTTTAAAGGATCTTGAGCTTGAATTTCACTCAAAGGGTCTAACCCAGGGTGTAAACTTGTTCCGCCGCCGCTTATTTTTCTAATCATTCTTTTTCTTTTTCTTGCATCTTTTTTCTTTTGTCCTGCCTGCAAGGTATCAATAGCTTTTTCAAATTCCTGATTTGTAATAGGCTTTTGACCGTCCCACGCTCTGTCAATTCCTGTGTAATCATCAAAAAAATCGCCTTCTGCATATGATGCAGTGCAAAATATTAACAATATAAAAAGAATAAATAAAAACTTTTTCATAATATTAGTATATACTTATTTTTATTTAAAAGTAAAGGCTTTTATATGTGTTAAGAGTGCTCCGGCAGCATCTAACCTCGTCTGTAATAACAAGTTCCTTATAACTCTTCCCCTTTTTTTTATTATAATGTATAATGATAAAGAACCATTAATAAGAGAGATTTAAATGTTTATCAGTTCTAACATAATGATGTTTGTTATTGCGCTTGTTGTCGCTGCTGCGGCAATATATGTGTTATATGCAATAATATTGTATCAAGGTGGTAGCGGAAAAGGTGAGGACCTGCAATTATCGACAAAAAACATTCTTGAGCAGGTGAAAGTTCTCTATGATACGCAAGAGTATGCGTTAGTACAGCTTTTGGCAACAAAATATTTAGACAGAGTTCCAGGACATTTAGATGTAAGGATTTATCTTGCAAAAGCATATTATGAGGACAAAAAATATAATCAAGCAATAAAACATTGTTCAATCATTCTTAAAAAGAAACCCAACAACGTAGAAACTCATGAAGTACTCGGTAACTGTTATATAAAAAAACATATGCCGGGTAAAGCTCTTAAAGAATATGAATTTATTTATGAGCATAAAAAAGATGATAAAAAGGTTATAAGAACTCTTGCTGAATTGTATAGAGAAACTGAACAGTTGTTTATGGCAATAAGTGCATACGGCGTTCTCGCTGAACTTACAACCGTTGAACAGGAAACTGCTGACATATATCTTATAATTGCGGAATTAAATGAAGAGGCTCATGATTACCCTGCAGCATTTGAGGCTTACAAATCAAGACTTGCCATAATGCCGACAGATGTTGAAACCAATAAAAAATTAGCGGAGCTGTATATAAAGATAAGTAATTATCCGGTGGCTATAGAAACTCTGCTTTATATGCTTACTTTTGTAACAGAACCAAAAATGCTTTTATGGGTGTATGATACTTTAATAAACTTATATGTAGAGACAGATGATTATCAAAAAGCTATTGAATATTCAGAAAAATTATTAGATGTACAAGGTTCTGATAAATTTAAAATAAGAGATAACATTGCAATATTTAATTTAAAGTTAAACAATGTTCAAGAGGGTATTTTAATTTTAGAAGATTTGGCATTGATGTCTCAAAACGGTTTTGACGTAACTATAGAGCTTGCAAAAGCATACATTCAGAATAAAGAATACACAAAAGCAAGAGACAGATATATGCTTTTACTGGATAAAGCTACCCCAAAAGAAGCAAAAACTGTTAATACACTAACCTGCGAAATGTATATACAATGGGCAATAGATAAGGCTGAAGAGGGAAAATTTGAAGAATCCTTTGATTTGCTTAGAAGTGCAATGCAATTTAACCCTATAAACTCCGAAATTTTTTATAATATGGGTAAAAACCATTTCAAGCAAAAAAATTATACCGGAGCTGTCGAAGGTGCAAATAAAGCAATAGAATTTGATAAAGATAATCAAAATCAAGCAAAATATCTTCTTCTTTTATCAGAGGCTCATCACGAGCTTGGAAATTTCTTTGAAGAAAAGAAAGCTTTAACAGACTTATTAAAAATTGATGAAAAAAATCCGGACGGTTTATATCGGTTAGGACTTATGTATGCTGCGCAACATGATATTAAAAATGCAGAAGATGCATTCAAAAATGCTATTCTTTATAATCCGGAGCATATTTATGCCAAATATAATCTTGCTTTGCTTTATGAAAACAATAACAGAGAGAGAGCCAAAGAATTATATATGGAAGTTCTTGCTCAAGATCCCGGATTTACTGAAGCAAAAAATGCTCTTAATGATTTATCTACTACAGATTTTTACTAAATATCTTCCGGCAGGTATATAACAGTATCACTAAGACAACTCCTAATGTCTTTATATTCTGATGAGCGCAGTACAATCCTTTGGTAGTCTTGTACGACAGAAATTATGTCGTCAACGGACAGTTTAATAATTCTTCTTGAGTTTTGATTTGATTCAATAATTCTTGCCATTTCTAATTCCTTTTATTTACAATCATTTTATCGGCAAAAATCGTAGAAACTTTAAATATATCACGTATTCAGATTAGGAAACTCATTTGTGTTTTGAATAAAGATTTCAAAGTCTTCATCTTTATATGCGCTTGATGCGGTAATTGTATAATTGTTGTACTTAAATTGTTTTATGCTGTTAGAGCTTTTTCCAAGTTTGTATTCCGATTCGTACTTTGTCCAATCTAAGTAAAAATCATCCAATGTTGTAGCTTGAAATTTCATTCTTTTTCCAATAGCAATAAAATTACGTTTTTTGTTTTGCTCTATGTCTATGCCACAAATATTATCGCTTATACAAATTGCAATATATTCGCCGCTATGACTAATACTAAAATGTTTATTTTTGTTTTCTAAAAAAGGTTTGCCGTTCTCAAAAACTATATTTCTGTTTTCAATTTTATAAATATTTTTAAGTATTCTGTCTAACATTAAATAAGCTAAACAATGAATTTTTAGTTTTTTTTCGTTTGAAATATCCCGCTTACGATACCTAAATAACAATTTGTTATCTATGTATTCAGAATCATTGGTTTCGATTATATAAATATCCATTAATTCACCTTGTTTGCTTTACATATCGTAACAAAAAATGTTAAGTATGGCAATTTTTATTTTATGCAATACTTTATATATGTATAGTGTGAAGTAAAAGGTTATTATTATGCCAAATCAATTTATTAATCCGCAGCCAAATTATTCCGGTGTAACAATTCAAATAAATAATCCGGCCGTTAATGTTGCAAATCCAAATTATCCTAATTCTTCTTTTTCTGATGGAGCTATAATTAATTCCGGAAGCTATGCAACATATCCTCAAGCATGCACATATCCTAATGTTTATTATCCATCGCAACCCAAAAACCCAGAATATACAAATCCGAATGCTATGATTACAGATTCAAATAGAGTTCGTAATGATTTCTATGCTAATAATACAAAAGACTTAAAAACAGAGGATAGAGATTATAAATACTCATATCCTTCAGAATATTATCTAAATAATTATTCCAAGAATGCACAAGATAGAATTAATTCAAAAAATAACCAAAAAGAAATTGGTGTGAATGATTATTTAAATAATGATGACTTAAAACAATCAACAAATAAGTTTGATAATTCAGATAGTATAGCTAATTATGAATCTAAAGACACGTACAAACATAACAACAAAATTGCCAATGAAAGCAACGAAGAAAATATAAAAGATAATTCTCATGTTGCATATAACTATGATCCTTCTGCATACAGAGTTTATGGAGAAACTTCTTCAAAAGAGGTTGATACATCGACTTCTAAGGGCATAATAGATGAATTAAACAGCAGAGAAGAAGCTATACAAGAAGAAAAGAAAAATAGTAAGGAAACCCGAATTGTCGCCCTTACAGATGAATACATTAAGTCATTGGAGAACTATTTGGATAACCCTAATGACGAAATACGTTTAATGGCATCAAAAGAAATTCTCACAAGATTAGACGAAGATAAGGATAGATATGACGATGCAGCCCTAAACGCTCTTTTAAATAAAATGCTCCAAGACCCTTCTAAACTAATAAGAATCGCTGCATTATCCGCGTTTGCATCTCAATTAGCAAGCGGCAACGACTACACTGTAAAATTACTGAACGATATTCAATCAAATCCTAATGCTGATAAAGAAGATGTTTTACAAGCTGCAGATATATTACTTAAGATGTCAGCAGGGACAGAAATAAAAAATATTCCAAACCAAAAACAACAAGAAGAACCAAGTCAAACAAATTAAAGGTTGATAAAATATGAATACGGTTACAAAGATAGCATGCAGAACAATAGGCTTAGCGGGAATGAGCGCCGTACTTTATGACGCATATTCAGTTGGCAAACACTACTCAATAGTAGGCGAAAAGAGTGCATTAGGCCGCATAACAATGGATGCTTTTGCCGCCAAAAGAACGACAACAAATGAAAGCCCTGTAACAAGCAGCGTTCAAAATAAGGTTGCAGATTTTAGAATGAATAATCCTTTAATACCTATTTGGGGCAGAACAAAAGGTTTCTTTAAAGGAACTTTAAGTTCTCTGGGTGATAATATAATTCCTGTAGCATTTTCATCCATGGCTGTATTAGGTAAAAACACATGGGCAAAAGTAGGCGCATGGGGAATGGGAGGCTATGCAGCTTTTGTAATCTTAAAAGAAGGTTTTGGTGTCGGTAAGTAATTCTTAATTAAATTATACTGCTTTCTTTAAAAGGTTTTTTGAATATCCTATGTTTTTAGGTGCTTCAAGAGCTTCATTCAGCACATTTTTTTTTGCAAAGCAATCACCTGATGAATTTACAATTGTCTTAACACCAGCTTTATTAAGCATATGCGGCATTATAAATGCCATAATCGCAGCTCCTGTGCCAAAACCAATTGCTCCGGCTCGTTGCCATGTTGAAGTATAACTTCTTGATAAAGCTGTAGTAACTGCACCGACAACGGCTGAAATACCGAGAGAATTCATAATAGCCAAATTCCTTCTGGTTGTACCAACAGGTGCTTTGCTATCATCAAACTGCCCCTTTGACAACACCCTAGGGGCTAAGGCATTGACAGGTTGAATCATATTTCACACACACTTTCTTTAATATTCTCTATGCTCACATGCTAACGTAAATATTATATAAAGTAAATCATTCTTAAGAATTAAATAAAATGCTGTATAATTATTGAATATTAGTTGTAATTGTAATGTAATAGTTTTATAATAATTTTAGAAAATGGAAAAAGGGATGGAGAGGCTTTTTAAAGGTTTTATAGCAACAGTATTGTTTATATTTGTATCAAGCGCAAGTTCTTACGCGCAGGATATTTATATGCCATACCAGCCAGAAAAGCACGAAGTTATATTTAATCAATCAATTTATAAAGTAGATGTTATTGACCCGCAAGCGGCAACAAA
>CADCNZ010000029.1 GCA_902802935.1 uncultured bacterium
AAACGGTGGCGAAAAACAAAAAGGTAGAATTGTTCGGCCGATTATATTAATGCTGAATATACTTATGACACCACCTACGGTTCCCGAAAAAGAAAGGAAATACAAATGTACGCAATAGTCGAAACTGGCGGTAAACAATACCAAGTGGAAGAAGGACGCTATGTAGATGTCGAACTTCTTGGTGAAGAAAAAGATTCTAAAGTCGTTTTTGACAAAGTCGTTATGTTAGTAAACGGCAAAAAGTCAAAAGTAGGACAGCCATATGTAGCTAACGCAAAGGTTGAAGGCGTTATTATCAAAACTGACCGCGCTAAAAAAATCATTGTTTATAAACAAAGACCTAAAAAAGGTTACAGAAAAAAACAAGGTCACAGACAAGGTTTTGCAAGAGTTATGATTAATAAAATCAAAACTACTGCATCAAAAGCTAAAGCTGAAGCTGCTGAAACTGCTGAAGCGTAAAAAAGATTCTTCGGGCATCTGGTTATTTTGCCCTCAGAATGACAAGTTTAAACTAAATTAAAAGGAGAAATAAAAATGGCACATAAGAAAGGTATGGGTTCTACCCGTAACGGCCGAGATTCCGAAGCTAAGCGTTTAGGCGTTAAAAAGTTTGGCGGAGAAATGGTCAAAACAGGTAACATCATAGTTCGCCAAAGAGGAACTAAAATTCACCCAGGTAATAATGTAGGTATAGGTTCTGATGATACTTTGTTTGCTCTTATTGACGGACAAGTTAAATTTGAACCGCATAGACGCGACAGAAAACAAGTTTCTGTTTATGCAGTTTAGTATTTGATTATTAAGAATAAAAAAATACTCTCTTGTAAGAGAGTATTTTTTTGTTTATAAAATTACAAAAAGCGCTATAGAAAGTTTAAAAAATCAAAAATAAACCTTTAAATTTAATGATTTTATGAATGTTCAAATGCGTTATTAGCTTGATAACTCGGCCAAAATATTGTATAATCCTCACATAGACTGCTTAATTTTGAAACATAAGGATGAGGAAGATGAGTGAAATTTGTAAGAATTGGACACAATGGCTTAAACAAAATCGTTTTGCCGGACAAACTCCTGAAATGATTGAACAAACAACACGCTGGCTGGAAGCCGTTCGTGATGTAATTCTTGTATATGCAGAAATTAAGCCTTATGAAACAGTTCTTGATATTGGATGCGGTACAGGTTTATTAGCATTCAAAGCTCTTGAAATGCAAGATTGTCAAGGAAAAGTAATATTTTCCGATGCCTTTCAGGATTGTATTGATGACTGCAAAAAAATATTGGATGAACTGGGGATTACGGAAGGTTTTGAACTTTTAAAATCTCCGGTAGAACATATTGCTCTTCCTGAAAGCAGTGTACACAAGGCCGTTATGCGTTCTGTACTTGTTCATGTGGTTAACAAACAGCCTGCAATCAATGAAATTTACAGAGTTTTAAAACCTGGTGGAAAGCTTTGTGCATTTGAACCAGTTATACGCTCAAATACCAGATACTGGGAAATTCTGAATCCTGCATTTATTGAAAACTACACAGATTTCAAAAATGCAGAAAATGAAATTATGGAAAATCCAATGGATTCACTTTGCAACTTTGACGAAAATACTTTGAAAACTAATCTTGAAATAGCAGGTTTCTCAAGACCTGAAGTCAAACTCCAAGAAGTAAGTTCAAGTTATGTAGTTCAGCCAAATATGGTCAGAGAATGGTTTATAAACCCGCCTTCACCTAATCAACCATCGACAAAAGAACGTTTCTTAAGATATTTTGATGAGGCTAAGGTTGAAAAATATATGCAGGATGTAGAAGCATTCCTTACAGGAAGACAAATAAATTTAAAAACAAATGCAGTATTTATAAATGCAACAAAGTAATTAAAGAATTATAAATTATATTCTCCAAATCGGAGGGAGACATAGTATGGAAAAACAAACAGCAATAATAATTCCGGCACGGTACGGTTCTTCAAGGCTGGAAGGAAAACCCTTGCTAAAAGCAAAAAATAAATATATAATTCAGTGGGTTTGGGAAAAAGCCGGTAAATGTAAAAATATTGACCGTGTTATAGTAGCAACTGATGATGAACGCATCTTTAATGCTTGTAAAGAGTTTGGCGCAGAAGTAGAAATGACACTAAAAACACATAAAAGCGGAAGTGACAGAATTGCAGAAGTTGCATCTCGTCATCCGGAAATTGGATATATAATAAATCTTCAAGGAGATGAACCGCTAATTGAAGAAGATAATATTGAACTTGTCAGAAAAGGTGTTGTTGAGGATTCAGGCGCTGATATTTCAACACTTGTAAGACTTATAGAAGATGAAAATGAAATTAATAATCCAAATTTAGTGAAGTGTGTTTTTGATAAAAATAACTATGCAATGTATTTTTCACGTTCAAAAATACCTTTTGAACGTAATATTGGTAAATGTAATTTTTATGGACACTTGGGAATTTATGGATACAAGCGTGAAGCATTGTTTAAAATGACTTCACTTCCTCAAACATCATATGAAATGGCAGAAAGTTTAGAACAGTTGCGTGCTCTTCAAAACGGTATGAAAATAAAAATTGCTATTGTAAACAATGTACCTGTTGGCATTGACACCATAGAAGATTTTGAAAAATTTAAATCTTTAGTTGAATCGTAAAAAAAGAGCCGGCATTGCCGGCTCTTTTTTTTATTTGCTATTACAATTTTTCAATAAGCTTTGCGTGCTTGGATACAAATTCACTTCCGCGTGCTTGTATAGCTGCTTTTAAGATAGCTTGCAAATCTATTGGTTCAAGTTCTTCAAAATTATTTGGCAGTCTTAGAGACCAATTTTGGTCACCTGATGTTCCTGGAGTATTATATGTTTCATTAATTTTAAAGAAATCTGTAAAAAATATTTGAACATTTTTTGCTTTAGATGCAAATAGTTCTGTTAATTTTACAAATACTAAATAATTTTTATCCTGTGTAAGTTTTACTATAATATCATCTTTATTATCAGCTTCAGCAAATAAATCTTCTACAAGGTTTTTAGCATGCAAGTATCCTTCATGTGTATTTATCATGCTTTCTGCCCAAGATTCTATAGGATTATTGTCATGTGTACCAACCATTGTCCAAACATTTTCCGTAATATTTTTACATCTATATGGGTGCTCAGGCTTTTCAGGAATTACAAACTGGGTTAATCTCATACCTTGCAATCCGTACTTTTCCATAACTGCTGCTACAGGATTTGTAAGAGTTCCTAAATCTTCACAGACAATTGCATCTTTGTTTAAACCACACTCTTTTGCAGCACCTATAACGATTTTTTCTATTAATCTGCCATACAGTTTAATTTGTTCATCCGAAAGAGACTTAACTCTTTTTTCTTTATCTGCTTCCAGAGTCATATCTAAATCCGCCATCTTTGCTATTGCGTATTTGGAAAGTTCAGGGTGCTCAGGAGAAGAATAAAGTCTGCCTGCACCTTGTTCAGGCATTGGTTTTTTACCTGCTTTATAAACCCAAGGATCAATTAAACCTACAATATGGTCAATTCTTACACCACCTGGATTTTCTTTGAACATCTTTTTGTAAAGATTTTTCATTAAAATACCGCCTTCGCCCAAAGAACCGTCTTCATTGAACATTTTTTCCGGATCCATAACCGGAAATCCCCATGCTTGACCATCTTTAGAAAAATAATCAGGCGGACATCCCAGATACCATCCGTCTAAGAACAATGATTGATATGCCCATGCATCGCGGTCTGAGAATGCAACTTGTCTATCGGCAATCATTTTAATTCCCTTAGATAAGGCATATTTTTTTGTCTCTTCATTTTGTTTTTCCAAAACAAATTGACAGAAATTATAAAACTCTATTTCATCTGAATATTTTTTCTTTATTTCTTCAATTCTTTCTGCAAAATTTTGCTTTTCTGAATCATTTTTTGGATTTAAAAGTCTTTTATCTGTTTCATTATTCCAAATATACCAATAATCATTTCCATTTTCTATTGAAAGAGCTTCATAAAGAGAATCTTTTTCCAACCAAAAAGAATTTTCTTTTTTAAAATGTTCAAATTCTTTCATTAAATGAGAACCAAGGAAGCCTCCGCGTTCTTTCTTTTTAAAATTATTCCAAGCTTCTTTTAATGCTTCATTTTGAGCTTTATATATATACGAATATGCGGTTCTGCCTTGATTTTGTTTAGGATTATTTTTTACAATATTTTCAAAAGATTCTTCAGAAAGAATATTATCCCATTTCTTTTCTGTCAATTGTTTTAAGTCAATAAACAAAGGATTACCGGAAAATATTGTACCGGTATATGGTGAAGAATCACTGCTTTTTGTTTTTCCTGCCGGTCCTAATTGCAGCGCATTAAAAATTCCTGATGCATAATCAATTAAAGAATGTCCCGCATCAGAATTAAATGTTCCAAAACCTGTATCCTCTCCGTTTCTTGACGGAAAACTGCTACCGTGTATTATTAATGCTAAGTTTTCTTTGCCCAAAGCTTTTAATGCTTCACCTATAAGTTTAGCATTACATTTTTTTGTTGTTAAACAAACCATAAATCGCTCCTTATTTCTCTTCTCTAGTTTGAGTTTAACATTACCATAATGTGATTTCAATAAGATGTTAAGATAGTTTTACTTGCCAAACATTACCATAAGCACAGATATATCGGCAGGTTTAACTCCTCCGATTCTGGAAGCTTGAGCTAAATTTTTTGGTCTGATTTTTTCTAATTTTTCTCTTGTTTCTGTTGATATATGTTTAATTTTGGAATAATCAATATTTTCAGGAATTCTATATTTTTCAAGTTTTTCGCTTGTTTCAACTTGTTGTTCTTGACGTTTTATATAACCGTCATATTTTATAAGAACTTCAACTTCTTCAATTATATCATCTGTTAAATTCAGATTTTTTGTCTCTTCGTCTATTTTTTTAAAAACTTCGTAACTTATATTTGGACGTTTTAAAAGTTCTCCCAGTCTTATACCTGCGTCTATATGTTCTCCATATTTTGCTAATATATTATTTACATCTTCGGTTGCGGACAGTTTAGTTTCATTAAGACGTGCAATTTCTTTTTTAATGTTTTCTTGTTTTGTCAAATATCTTTGATACTGAATGTCGTCAATCAATCCTATTTTGTGTCCTAATTCAGTCAAACGAGCATCTGCGTTATCTTGTCTTAAAAGAAGTCTGTATTCCGAGCGCGAAGTCAGCATTCGATATGGTTCTTGAATATCTTTTGTTACTAAATCATCAATCAATGTTCCTGTATAAGAAGAACTCCTTGATAATTCCAGAGGCTCGGAATTGTTTAAATAATTTACAGAATTTATTCCTGCAACAAGTCCTTGTGCTGCGGCTTCTTCATATCCGCTGGTACCGTTTATTTGCCCTGCAAAGAAAAGTCCGTTAATATCCTTTGACATAAGAGAATGGCGTGTTTGAACCGCCGGTACATAATCGTATTCTACTGCATATGCCGGTTTGATTATATGAGCTTTTTCAAGCCCAGGTAATGAGCGCAGCATTTCAACTTGAACACAAGCAGGCAGGCTTGTTGAAAAACCTTGTATATAAACTTCATAGGTATTTAACCCTTCCGGCTCTATGAATATATGATGAGAAGGATTAGATGCAAATCTTACTATTTTATCCTCAATAGAAGGACAATATCTTGGACCTACTCCCTGAATAAGACCTTGATACATTGGTGATTTGTCAAGATTTGACATTATTATAGAATGAGTTTCCTCGTTTGTTCTTGTAAGGTAGCAAGGATATTGCTGCCTTACAGGACGATTAGGTTTAAATGAATAAAAACTAAGCTTTTCGTCACCCGGTTGAATTGTCATTTTTGAATAATCTATCGTACGTTTATCTACGCGTGCCGGAGTGCCGGTTTTTAATTTCTTCGTAATAATACCATTCTCTCTTAGCGATGCAGAAAGACCTATTGCAGCACGTTCACCCAGCCTTCCGCCTGAATATGACTGTAGCCCTACATACATTTTACCTTCCAGAGATGTCCCCGTTGTTAAAATTATTGCACCGCAAGAGTATTCTATGCCATATTCATCAATTGCGCCTACAATTTTTTTATCTTTAACTTTTAATTCAGTTATACAGGTTTGTTTAATCCAAATATTATCTATGTTCTCAATAAGATTACGCATATAGCGGGTATATTCTTTTTTGTCGGATTGTGCTCTTAAAGCTCTTACTGCAGGACCTTTTGAGGAATTTAGTGTTTTCATTTGAATATATGTTGCGTCAGCAACTTCACCCATTACACCGCCAAGCGCGTCAATTTCTCTTACCAAAGTTGATTTTGCCGGACCTCCTATTGCAGGATTACATGGTTGAAGCGCAATATTATCAACATTTAAAGTACACAACAAAACATTGCAGCCAAGACGTGCAGCAGAAATTGCAGCTTCACATCCGGCATGTCCCGCACCTACAACTATTATATCAAATTTATTATTTAAATAATCATATCCGGCCATAAATGTATTATACAATAAATAGAAAAAGGCGGTTAATGACCGCCTTTTTCTATTTGATTTTATCCAACGCATCCATATATCTAAATGCTTGCTCTTGCGTTATACTTTCTGCTTTTCTGCCTTCTATAATATCTTCTAAGATTTTGATATATTTTAATTCTTTTAATTTTTCTAACCACTTAGCGTCTATTTCCGGTATACCGGTTTTAAATTTTACTTTTTCTTTTGCTTCTTCAAGCGGACTTGTATATTTTTTCCCATTTCGACCAATATTAGCACTTGCTTCCTCATATATTTCTGCAATTTTTGATCCAGAAATAACACATACTGCGTCTTTTCCACCCAATGCCCAGACTGGATTTTTGAAATCTTTCAATAATTTAAAAACTTCATCTCCTTGACCGAATGTATGAACAATTTCATCAGGATTTGAAACAGCTTTTACCATATAAGTCATGGCTTTTAAGTTTTTTCCTTTAAATCCTATCGAAGAATTTTGCAAATCAACTCCACACACATTATTCATCATATTTGAACTGCCTTTCTGAAAATGGGTAAATATATTTTGTATCATTATAAAAACGCTTAACAAAAAAAATTGCTTTCATGTAGCAATTTTTTAAGTCAAATTTACAATTCTTTACACAAAAAGACGGCTGTAATGCCGCCTTTTTGCGTAATTATAAATATCTAAACTTCTTTAAATATTAAAGTCGCATTGTGTCCGCCGAATCCAAAGTTGTTTGAAAGAGCTGCACGAACCTTCTTTTCTCTCATTTTATGAGGAACATAATCCAAATTCGCCACATGCTCATCTTGATTATCAAGATTTATCGTAGGAGGCACTTTGCCATCAGTAATTGTCTTAACGCAAACAATAGCTTCTACTGCGCCTGTTGCACCCAGCATATGGCCATGCATACTTTTTGTGGAGCTTACTATAAGATTCTTATTTGTATCTTTATCGCCAAAGACTTGTGCTATAGCCTGAGACTCTGCAATATCACCCAAACCTGTACTTGTGCCATGCGGATTTATATAGTCTATATCCTCAGGCTTCATGTTTGCGTCTTTTAAAGCAAGTTCCATAGCTTTTTTTGCACCTTTGCCTTCCGGATCAGGAGCAACTATGTCATGGGCATCTGCAGTTTGTGCATAACCAACAAGTTCTGCATATATTTTAGCACCACGTTTTTTTGCATGTTCATATTCTTCTAAAACGACAACACCTGCGCCTTCACCCATGACAAAACCATCTCTGTCTTTATCATAAGGTCTTGATGCTTTTTCAGGCTCATCATTTCTCTTAGAGAGTGCTCTGCAAGCAGTAAAAGCACCCATCCCCAAAGTAGTAATTGTAGCTTCGCATCCGCCCGCAACCATTACGTCTGCATCGCCATATTGTATTGTCCTAAATGCATCGCCAATTGAGTGTGTGCCTGTTGCACATGCTGATACAACAACTTTGTTAACACCTTTATATCCGTGTCTGATAGAAATTCTTCCTGAAGCCATGTCTACAATTAACATAGGTACTGTAAACGGAGAACATTTTGTGGGGCCTCTATCAAGCATAGCTTTATGATTGATTTCTGTTGTTTTAAATCCGCCGGCTGCAGAACTTACTATAACTCCAATTCTATACGGGTCAATATTAGCTTCATCTATTCCTGAATCAGCAATAGCTTCGTCTGCTGCTACTACAGCAAACTGTGTGAACCTATCCATTCTTTTGGCTTCTTTAGGATCGATATAATCTTCAGGATTAAAATCTTGGTTTTTAATTTCACCTGCTATTGTGACAGTATGACCCTCAAGCGGCATATTTTCTATAGTCGATATTCCGCTCTTACCTTTTAGCATTGAATCCCAAAACTTTTCTATTCCGACTCCGCAAGGGGTAACTGC
>CADCNZ010000030.1 GCA_902802935.1 uncultured bacterium
AAGGAAAAAGAAAGGGAACAAGTTGAGGATTTCAGTATTACTAGTTATCATCGTATGCTATATTATCGTCTTAGTTGGATTCACTTATAGAAGTGGACAGAACGCCGCTAAATCAAACATTGATTATCGGGTTATTACTGAACAGTCGGGGAATGTAATAAATGAAACTAGCAACGATAGGTATGCAATTATTTATGAAAATGAAGAAATTTATTATTTAGCCAAATGCGAAACGGAAGATAATAGAATTATTAATATTTACTTTGACCATCAAAAGACAATTTCAAAGGAAAATGTCGAGTATATATGGATGGTTAAAAGTAAATAAGGAAGATGGGGCTGTGAAAAAACAGTAGTTAAAAGCTACTGAGGTTCACAGCCCCTTTTTTATAATTAAAAGACTATGTGATTGTTATCATAAAAATATAATAAAATTAATCCATCAGTGAAATTATGTCGCTTATAAGAAAATATGTGTGAACGATATAGCGTGATGCTTCATCTTTCGAAACCTCACCATGAGTTCCCTTATTTGTTGCATTATATATAGAGTCCAGCCTTTCTCCAATACTACTTAAGTCCGAGCCCACAATGCTTGAAAAAGCTTTACTGTCTTTTTTGCTTTCGATAAACTGAACTAATCTATTAATGTAATTTTCGGCCCCCACTTTAATTGATTTACCATTTATATTAACGGACTCATCTCTAGGAGGGTACAATGCATCGGCCAAATCCAATAAGATGCGTCTACAAGAGTGAACAGCGTTCGCCCAATCTTCGGAATTTTCAGAATCCATATTGTCATATACTGCAACAAATTTTCTAATCGCATTAGGGCATATTTTTTCTAGCTTTTTATTAACAAGCAATCTGGATTCTGTAAATGTATCTTCAACGATATTTCCGTATGTTAAATTGTTATAAATTCCTAAGATATAATTATAAAGATTGCCTGTTATCTTTTGTATCCACTTTTGAGATTCTCTAATACTAACTGAGACATTCCTTCTTTCGCTACCGTTGCCAATGGGGGCACTTATAAATTGGTTGGGGTTTGCAGATACTAAAGAAATGTCCGGATCTTTAGCGGAGGCAAGCCTTATTTTTGCTGCGTCAATGATTTCTTCGTATTCAGCCAATAGTTGTATTTTTGCATATTCTACGCTATGCTCGTTTTTCCCCTCTCCCTCTTTTTCAAAAAATCGTCTACCAGCTATTTTGGCGATTCTCCATGCATCCGAAGTAAGATGATTATCTTCTGTCTCAGGATATCCTGAAGACTCATATGTGAAAAGCAGAATGCCATCCTCATCATTTAACAATCTACACAAACGTAAACACTTTAGTATTATTTTGCTAACCGGTAATTCAGATAATTCAAAATTTTTTAGAATTTCTTCTGACAATTTGGTACACTCATTAATTCTTTCACTGTTCATTGTTTATTACCTCACTTATGTTTTTATTATTTAATACGGTTTCTTCAACTTCTTCCTTTGTTCTAAAATCAATAGGGATGGAAGTGTTAACCTCTTTAAATAAAAGTGGAATTTCAAGATCAACTTTATCGTCATATGAATAATCGCAAAAGCCAGTAATATCGACTCCGAAACACATAGATTTGTCATCATTGTTAAGACACAACACAAAACCAAGAGGAATAGTAGTTAATTCCGAAATGGTTATGCTTTGCATGTCTTTAAATACATTACTTCCTTCGCCAAGTTTTCCAATAGTAGAAATAGGTATCATTTTTAAATACTCTCCATTGTTAATATACATATAGACTCTATATTTGTTTTTGAAAAACACATTAGTATATCTGTCTTTAACAAAATTCTGTAATTCGTTCAACTCAAAAAGATTATTAACGCTTAAAAACATACATATAATCTGTTTGAAAATCCTTAATGGGTATATTCCTGTGCAAATTGCATAAACTGTTTTATCATTCGGAACCGTTGCGTTATTCACAGTTAAGTACATTTTATTAGAAAAATCACCATAGTCTTTTGCGTACCACGAACCAGTGTTATTATTGCATTTCTCGCAGAGTGTAGACAACCCCATGCCTTTTTGCATAATCTTGTATTTTCGACCGTTAAAATCCCACGGCATCTTTTCTCCATCTACCATTACGTCAAATCCATTATAGGATCTTATTGGAGTGTTATTCAATGCTTTACGAGGTGGAATATGTTCAAATGTCAAAGCAGTATATTTACCGCATAATACACACCTGTCAAGTTTTTTATCTGAATTCAAGTATATAACCCTCTTTTTTAAAGTTATCGCTATTTAGTATTAATAGAGACAAGATAACAATATCACAAGTGATTATTACTGTCAATGAACATGCAGATTAATAGTTATTATACCATGAAATGTTTTACCACTTTATTAAGCAAAAAAATCGAGATTGTTTGAATCTTATCTTTTCGTTTTTTTGTTTTTTTTATCCTCTGAAATTGAATTTTCATCATTTTCTTAAAATTTCCACCAATTTTAAAATGTCCCACCATAACCGACCTTCTTTTTTATCACGAAACTTATGCTGATATATAATTTTTAAGCATAATTTAAAAGATGTAGAATTTTTCGCACGAGTTTTTAGAGAATAGTAAAGAAAGGGGCTGTGAAAAAATAAACAGTCCCAAAAAGTAAAACAAAAGAGACCGTTAACACAGATAAAAATCTGGAAAGCGGTCTCTTTTTGTGGTATAATTTTAATATGAAAAAAACAAATAATACCACTGCTAATTATACAGCAGAACAGGGAAGATTTCCACTGTTTTTATCAAAAAAATTAAATATTTTTGATCCGGCAGTAATAATCAACGATCTGGTTGAGAAGGAGAACCTCGGAAAGTATCTGAAAAACAAGCGTACATACGGAAGTGGAAGAATCGGATACAATAGCGTTGATTTACTCAAGGTCGTACTTTTAGGCTTTATGGAATATGGATGCGTATCACTGCGCTGGCTTGAGGAACAGTGTAAAGTTAACATCAGGTACATGTATCTGATGAACTATGAAACACCGTCGTACAAAACGTTCGGGAATTTCATTAACAATGAATTGTCTGATTCCATAGAGCATATTTTTTTGGATATTCTCGGATATATCAACAAAACCGAAGGGATAGATCTGAACCACTTGTATATAGACGGAACCAAGATGCAGGCAAACGCAAATAAATACACGTGGGTATGGAAGAAAGCAACAGAGAAATCCAGATACAAACTGTTCAATAAGATAACCGACTTGATTAACGGCATTAACAGGCAGCTTGAAATATTCGGGGTTAAGATAGAAAGCAATACCGAATATGCGCCTGAGTACCTGCAGCAAATCATCACCAGATATGAAGATATATTTAATATTGACCGAAGCTCCTTTGTATACGGAAGGGGGCATCACAAAACGCAGGAACAAAGGACATATGAATTACTTGTCTCGTATTATGAAAAGTTACAGGAATATATTGAAAAGATAAGCATATGCGGAAGCAACAGAAACAGTTACGCAAAGACAGACCACAGTGCAACATTTATGAGGATAAAGTGCGATTACATGGGGAATGACCAGCTTCTTCCTGCATACAACATA
>CADCNZ010000031.1 GCA_902802935.1 uncultured bacterium
TAAGTAATTGGTTTTGTATTTGTTGCAACAACAATATTCTTTTCTTCAAGAATTTTTAAAGTATCATAGGTTCTTGATTGTGGAATATTAGCTAATTTGGCGACTTCATATCCTGTTGCAGGATATTTTTTCAAAAGAGCAATATATGTTTTCGCTTCATAGGTATTTAACCCGATCTCTTTTAATTTTTCTATTAAATCTGCCATTTCTTGATTATACCATTAATTTGTGAAGTAGTGTAAAAAATCTTTTGTAACATTTCTTAATAAACCACTCTACACATGGCAATTATTGAATTAAAAAAAACTTTATATATGTAAGGTTAGTTTTAATTAAGGTTAGGTATTACAAATGGGGCTTCCAGCAATTAATTCACTTGCAAATATGGAATATATGCTATATGGCGGAATATCCGGCGCAAATACAAAATGCCCGAGCTTTGCCAACGGTTATACAACTGCTGATTTTTCTAAGTTGAATCCATATGCTCAATTAGGGAATCCTTATTTTAATTATGGCAGCTACAATCCTGTTTTTTCAGGATTATACGGACAGCCTAACAGCATTTATTCAGGATATAACAATCTTGCACCACAAACTCAAAATCCGGCACAAACTCAACAAAATGTAGGATTTGGAGCTTCTCAGACTGACATTGATACGCTTGCCAATTATTACGGAAAGAAAATGGAACCAAGCGAATCATTAATGGGTGCAGCTTTTGGCGGCGCAGCATTTGGTTTAGTCAATAATTTAAGATTGGTCGCTCATCCTATCAATTCTGCAACAGCACTTATGGAAACAGAAAAGATTTTTAAAGATGCAGGAATGAACAATCCGAAATCAAATTTGTATAAATTATTTAATAATGAAGAAACCACAAGAATAGCGCAAGATGCATACGGACAAGTACACAAATTAAATGGTGCAACTTGTAGAAAACTGGGAGCTTTAAAACAAAAAATTGATCCGAACGGCAGCTTATATAAATCTTTAAAAACAGAATTAGAAGCTGCTCTAAAATCTGGTGATAAAGAAGCTGTTGCAAAAGTTACAGAAAAAATCAGAATTGTAACAAGTCAAAAAACAGGCTGGCTTGCTAACGGATTGAGAAAACTTGTTGGCAAAGAAGCAATTACAGCAGGAAATCTTGATAAAATATTACAAGAGAAAATTGGTGATGGTACTTGGAAGGCAGCTTACGAAAAAACTCTTGCAGAGAAGACTATAAAAGACGTGTCTTTAAAAGGCAAATTCCTTAATAATTTGAAAAAAGGCGGCGGAGTAAAAGGCGGTTTGTTATTTATGGGTATTGAATTTTTAACAAGCTTTGGAAATATAAAATCTGCGTTTGATAAAGATACTTCAACAGGTATGAAACAAATTGGTCAAACAGCCGTTAAAGGTGCAGGCAGTGCGGTAGGATGGGCAGTCGGTGAAGCAGCCGGTGCAGCACTTGGAGCTAAAATCGGTGCATCTGTAGGAACTGCGATTTGCCCAGGGTTAGGTACTGCAATTGGCGCAGTAGCAGGCTTGGTAGGAGGTTCAGTCGGCTGCTGGTTAATGGGCAAAGTGACTAAAGGTCTCGTAGGAGAAGATGTTGGTGCAAAAGTTGAAATTGAAAATATGAAAAAAACAGCAGAAGGTCAGTTGCAGTTATTACAACTAACAGCACAAATTGCTGACGGAGATAAAGAATTAGATTCTAAAACATTACAGGCACTAAATAATGTAGCAAAAGCTTATAATGTAGCATAAGTCTTATAAAATACCTTATTAATTAACCTATTTACCCTTTCGTGATAAAATAAATATGAAAGGGTTTTTATTAGGGATAAAAATGCGTAGTGACAATATAAAAAAGGGTATAGCAAGGACACCTCACAGAAGTCTTTTGATGGCAACAGGTGTTTCCAAAAAAAATATTAACAGACCGTTTATAGGAATAGCAAGTTCTTTTTCTGATTTGATTCCGGGTCATATAGGTATGAGAGACTTGGAACGTCAAATTGAAAAAGGTATTCATACAGGAGGCGGGCAAGCGTTTATATTTGGTGTTCCTGCGGTTTGTGACGGTATAGCTATGGGACATTCAGGCATGAGGTATTCTCTGCCTTCTCGTGATTTAATAGCGGATTGTGTTGAAACGGTAGCAGAGGCCCACCAGCTTGACGGACTTGTACTACTTTCAAATTGTGACAAAATTACCCCTGGGATGCTTATTGCTGCTGCAAGAATAAATATTCCTACGATTATAGTAACGGCAGGCCCAATGCTTGACGGAGAAAGTAAATGTGAAAAGCTGACTATGATAAAAGGTGCGTTTGAAGCTATAGGAAAATACAGGAATGGTGAAATTTCAAAAGAAAGACTTATAGAGTTGGAAGAAGCTTCTTGCCCATCTGCAGGAGCTTGTCAGGGATTGTATACCGCAAATACTATGGCTTGTTTAACAGAAGTTATGGGTATGAGTTTACCCGGTTGTGCGACAGCGGCAGCAGTTTCTTCTGAAAAACGCAGAATAGCTTTTGATTCAGGAGTTCAGATTGTGGAGCTTGTCAAAAGGGGTAAATGTCCGCTGGATATTATTAACAGAGATTCATTGAGAAATGCGATTATTGCTGATTTAGGGATGGGTGGTTCAACAAATTCATTTTTGCATATTTTGGCTATATCTAATGCGATAAGTTCTTCATCTGATGTAGGTTCTTCAATGAACAAAGAAGTGGTTTCTCTTAAGGATTTTGATGAACTATCTGAAAAAATTCATCAATTCGTCAAATTAGAGCCGTCTAATGATATTACAATGACAGAGTTTCATAGGGCAGGTGGTGTCAGAGCTGTACTGAAAGAATTGCTTAAAAGTGTTCCTGAATTTAAGGATTTGGAAGGTGTTGCACTTGAAAAAACGAGTAAAATAACTGAAGATGCCTATGTCGATAAATCCGTAATCCATGATTACAAAGAGCCGTTTACTACAAAACCAGGACTTGGTATATTAAGAGGAAATATTTCTCCGGATGGTTCTGTGATAAAAATTTCAGCAGTTGACGAGAGCTGCTATGAATTTGAGGGTGTAGCAAAATGTTTCGATTCTGAAGAGGATGCAATGAAAGCTCTTGAAGGGGACAAGATAAAAGCAGGTGATGTTGTTGTAATAAGATATGAAGGACCAAAAGGCGGTCCCGGAATGAGAGAAATGCTTGCTCCAACATCACTATTAGTAGGCAAAGGACTTGGGACTTCCGCTGCATTGATTACAGATGGCCGATTCTCCGGCGGTACACGTGGTATTTGTGTGGGGCATATTTGTCCGGAAGCTGCTAACGGAGGTGTAATTGCTTTAATAAAAGATGGTGACAAAATCAGAATAGATATTAATAAAAGAACATTAGATTTAATTGTTAGTAATGATGTTCTTGAAGAAAGACGCAGACAGTTAAAACCATTTGTAGTTAAAAATACAGGCTTTTTAGGTAAGTATGCTAAGACAGTAAGCGATGCTTCTCACGGAGCTATATAGAATATTATTATGCGACCCCGTTATTTAATAAATCATGAATGTGAATTACACCGACAGGTTTATTATTTTCAATAACAAACAAGTTTGTAATCTTTTTGTCATGCATAATTTTTAATGCTTCTGATATCATAGCTTCAGGAGATATAGTTTTTGGATTTTTTGTCATCAGCTCAACAGCTTTCATCTCCAAAATGCTTGAAGAAAGACATCTTCTTAAATCTCCGTCTGTTAATATACCGGTTAAATCTCCTGATTCATTTATAAAACCAACACATCCGAGACGTTTTGAGGTCATTTCTAAAAGCACAGATTGCATATTTGAATTTTCATCCAAAATAGGCATTTCTTGTCCGACATGCATCAAATCTGAAACATGTTTTAATATTGAACCAAGTTTTCCTCCCGGATGCCTGTCATTAAAATCTTCTTTTGAAAAACCTTTTCTTTCAATTAAGCCAATAGTCAGAATATCACCCAAAACAAGAGTTGCGGTTGTAGAGCTCGTAGGAGCTAACCCTAAGGGACAAGCCTCACCGTTGTTAGGTAAAGCTAAAACAACATTACCTGCTTTGCCAAGAGAACTTTGGGGATTTTTTGTTATTGCAATTATTGTTATTCCAAATCTTTTACAATAATTTAATATATCAAGGAGTTCTTTTGACTCACCGCTATTGGAAATTGCAACTACAACATCATCCTCGGTAATCATACCCAAATCACCATGGCTGGCTTCAGCAGGGTGTACAAAAAATGAAGGGGTACCTGTGGAAGCCAATGAAGCAGCAATTTTTCTGCCAATATGCCCCGATTTGCCCATTCCGGTAATTATAATCCTTCCTTTTGCGTTTTGCATAAGGTCAAGTGCAGTAGTAAGACTTGTAAGTTCAATACTTTCTTTTAATTCTTCTAAAGTTGATATTTCAGAATCAATAGTTCTCAAAGCAGATGCTCTGTCTAAATCTTTTTGTGATGTGTGTGTAATTGTTTGCATTCAAAACTCCTTATGCAACATTTTACTACAAAAATTATTTGCTTTAATATATTACTATGAAAACATTTACAGATTGTAAAGAAGAAATACATTCTTGTTCAAAATGCGGGCTTTGCCAGTCGGTTTGTCCTGTGTATAAAGTAACTGGGAATGATTGTACGGTGTCGCGCGGTCATTTTATAATGCTTAGAGGGCTGCTTAACGGCGAACTGAAGATGTCAAAGATTATAAATCGTTATCTTGATTTGTGTCTTAAATGCAGTGCTTGCACTAAATTTTGTCCAAGCGGCATTGACGTGGTGGATATAGTTGCGTTAGCAAAATCGGAATATTTCAAACTTCACAAAATTGAAAAAATCAAATCATTCTTTTTAAGAAAGTTTGTATTTGATTTTGGAGTAAGATTTTGTGGATTGATACATAAAAATGTAAAAAGCAAGGCTTTTGATAAAAAAGTTGTATATTTTGGCGGGTGCAGCGGTAGAATGCAAGGAAACTCGCATATTGTAAAATTATTAAATTCGTGTGGAATTGAAGTTGTTTCACCGGATTTTGAATGTTGCGGCATCCCGTTTTTTGTACGCGGTGATATGAAAAGTTTTCAACAATATATGGAAAGTTTTTTTGCAAAACTTAAAGAAACAGGTGTTACAGATGTTGTTACTTCCTGTGCAAGTTGTGAAAAAGCACTAAAATCATATTCTGAAAAATGGGGTAAAGATATTAAGCCTTTTGATTATACAGTAAAAAATATATATGAATATATGCGTGAAAACGGGTTAAAACCGAGGTTGAACAGAAAATTAAAAGTAACATATCATAAACCTTGCAATTTAAACAACTATGATGACATTAAGTGGCTGCTTAACAATACTTATAATTTAGAATATACAGAAATGCAGAATTATGACAGCTGCTGCGGATTCAACGGAATATCAAAGATTAAGGAATATAAAATAAATTCTAAAATATTTACTTTAAAAAGAGAAAATATAATTGCGACGGGAGCTAAATATGTTTTGACATCTTGTCTTGGGTGTGAATCTGCTTTAAACATATTTAGCTTAGGCAAATATAAAGTTGAAGATTTAGCGAAATTTATAGCAGTGCATCAAGATAAATAAAAATTGGACAATTATCTAGACCATATGGTCTAGATAGATTACTAAAATTTTAATCTCTTGATTGATGGCATGGTCATGCGAATACATTACACTGTTATCAAGGGAGAGAGAGTATACTTATGATAAAAAAAGCGTTGTTATTTATAGGGATGTTTTTGTCTATGCTGGTTGTATGTGCAGAAGACAATGTTTTACAGTCAATTGAAATTGTGCCGGTAAAAGATACTTATAATATAGTTCTTACATCAGATAGTGCTGTCGATGTAAAGAAAACGGTGCAAGCACCCAATAAAATTACTTTGGAGATGAAAGGAATAAGAGCTTCAAAAACTCTGAACACTATATATAATAATGCTTCAAACGTAGATACAGTTATGGTAGAACCTTCAGGAAACGGTATCAGTGTATTTTTCCAAGCAGAAAATGCATCAAATGCAACAATAACATTTGATTCTATTGCACCTGTGGTTCCTGCAAAAGCAGCACAAGCGCCTCAAAAGGTTAAATTAAGCAATCCTATAGAAAGTTATGCTCCGATATATAGAGAGGATTTATCTCAAGATAAAACAACAAGTTTGTTTGATAGAATTACGCAGAAATCAAGTTCTGTAAAGTCCGATTTAAGAGATTCGATTGATGATGCTTCAGCTTCAGATACAGGCAACAGATTGATTTCAGTTGGCTTGGTTGCACTTCTGACGGTTGCAGTGGTTAGACTGTTTAAACGTAAAGAGCCGGATATGAAAATTGGTCTCAGCCAAGGGTTAAATGAACGAGAAATAGAAATGTACAGAGGAGTACAGCAACCTTTATCAGGAGGGTATGTAAATACTGAAAAACCATTTACTACTGTTAATTATGGTATCAATGCATATAGAAGAGAAAATCAAAATCCGTATGAGACAGAAAGCTTGCCAATACATAATCCGAAATTGAGAAACTATGCTTCAAATGCAGGAATGACAAATCCGAATGTTATTACAGCTACTCAACCGGTTCAGCAGCAAGTATATGCACAAACACCTTCATCATCAGTGGCAACAGCAGTCAAACCTGCCGTAAAAAAGATGACAACTCCTGTAAATACAGCACCGGTAAATCAATCTAATCCAAATATTGATAATTTAAAATTCTTAGAATCAATGACCGCAATTTATGAAAAAAGCGGCCGCCATGATTTGGCAGAAGGATTAAAAGCAAGTTTGAGCAAAAACAATATCAAGGCGTAATTATTAAGAAGAGAGAATCAAAGACCTACATTTCTTGAAATGTAGGTCTTTGATTATTGTTACAGATTTTTGGGGAGCGAGCGGGGTAAATATATTAGATTTGTAGTTCTTAATACAAGTTTGTAAGTGAAGATGAAAATTCTCTTTGCCTCGCAAATAAAGAGAAGAA
>CADCNZ010000032.1 GCA_902802935.1 uncultured bacterium
TTTCTTTTACTAAATTATTATTAACACTGGTTATTTTCATAATATATTAAATCCTTCTAACCATTTTTTTTCTTGTTTATTAAGAATGCTATAATCTATTAATTTAGATTCATAACCCATTTTAACAAAAGAATGTATTTTCCCGTCTTTTTTATAACAAGAGTTTTCCAATCTAACCCCAAAGTGGTCAGGATTGTATAGCCCAGGCTCAATTGTAAAGCACATACCGTCTTCTATAGCAGTTTGTGCAATTTTATTTTGTGATAAGTTAGGCGGAGCCTCATGAACATTGATTCCTATACCATGACCTAAACCGTGGTTGAATTTAAACCCTTCTATAGCTTTGTCTAAAATTGAATGTGCAAGCGAGTCATACTCAAATCCCGTATCATAGCTTGAATTATAACAATTTAAAAAGGCTTTTAGCACCCATGTGTATACATTTTTCTGGAGTTCATTAGGCTTCCCTTTTACAAAAACGCGTGTAATATCTGTGGCCAAACCGCTTTCGTAATAAGCTCCGCAATCTATTAATACAAGGTCACCCTCTCCTAAGATAATATCTTTTGAATTTTTTGAGTAATGTGCGAGTGCAGAATTACGGTTGATTGCAACTATAGAGTTAAAACTTAATGATTTTGCTCCGTATTTTAGGAATTCTTTTTTTAATTGAGTTGATATATCGTATTCTGATAAATTATCATTGTTTTCAATATAGTTTCTAATTGCCATAACGGATTTATCGGTATTTTCAAAAGCTTTTTTATACGCATTAAGCTCTATTTCTGATTTTAATGATTTCATTTTTTTTATATCAGAGGATTTATGTATTGGTTTTTTAATGAGGCTATATTCATAAGCATTTATTGAGGTTTTATCCACAATTAAATCTTGTTGATAATCAGCCAGAAATTTGTATAACTTTTCATCAGTTTGAAATGAAAGTGTTTTTTCTCCGTCAACAATTACTTTTAACCATGCTTTAGAAGAATTGTCTTTAGAAAAATCTCTTAATCCTGTTAAATATGAAGCTTCCTCAAGACTTGTTATAAAAGTTGCGTTTTTGGGTGTATATTTAATTGGCTCAAAAGCTTTAACAGGTTTGTTTGTGTGTTGTTCTGTATAATTATTTATAGGATCTTCATCCAATAATTTAATTGTATAACCATTAAATGATTCTAATCTCGCTTGTGAAATTTTTTTAGATACAACCCCCAAGATTTTATTAGGATTAATGAGCTTCTTTATCTCATCATCTTGCTTTTGTCCTATTTGTAATTTAACAACGGTAACACCTTCTTTTACTTCGTTATCAGCTTGTGTGTGGTATCTTCCGTCTACAAAAAGATAAATACCATCCTCGGTAACAAGTGCGTCCCCTGTAGAACCGGTAAATCCTGTCAGTGTGTATCTTGCATTTTCAGACAACTCAGAATATTCCACTAAATATTTGTTAGTGGAATTAACGAGCAAATAATCAACGCCCAGATCTTGCAGTAATTTCATTTACCCCTTCATTTACCCCTCATCAATGTCTGTAAGTTTTATTAAATGCCATCCAAACTGTGTTTCAACAGGTTCCGAAATTTCTCCTTTTTTTAACGCAAAAGCTGCATCTTCAAAAGGTTTAACCATCATTCCTTTCCCAAACCAGCGTAAATCTCCTCCATCTCTTTTAGAAGGACATTTTGAATATTCTCTAGCTAAGTCTTCAAAAGATACACCATTTTTAATATCTAATAAAAGACTTTCAGCTTGCTCTTTAGTATCAACTAAAATATGGCTTGCTCTGATTTTCATATTATATACTCCTTATTGTTTACGAGTATATTCTATCATTAATATTATTATTTATAAAGTTCTAAACTTTTAATAAACTTATACACAATTTCAATGTCTTTCAGATCAAATCTTTTGAGAGTATTATTTATGTAATCTATAAGCATTTCTTTATTCTGTATGTGGTCGAAGTTAAATAATTCTTTAATATCTGTATTGAGAGCGTTTGCTATTTTTTCGATTTTTTCAGGCTGAGGGAAATGCATTCCTCTTTCTATTTTAGAGATGTTAACGGGTTCGATTCCGACAATTTCTGCCATTTGCTCTTGAGTTAAGGACTTCGCTTTTCTTAGTTCTTTTAGATGTTTGCCAAATCGTTCTTTTAAAAAACTCATATAAGCCTCCAACAAAAGGATAATCTTTATAATTAACTTTTTCCAGTGCGCTGCTTGCCTATTATTGGTATTAAATAGTCAAAGAACGCCTAATTTCTATGACTAACTAGTTGACTTGCATATTAAATTAGTATAAAATTTAATATGTTGCGACTATATACAAAAGTGTTAGCAATATGATATTTCTAATTCTAAAGAATTAATTCTAAGGGTTGACAAAAATAAAAAATGAGTAATAATATATATAGAATATATACGCGGATATATCAAAATAAATTGTATCAGAAAGGCTTTATTAGAAGACTCTCAGAGATGAGAGCAGATTGGTTTTGCTATTTTGCAAAATTAGATGTTTGTTATGTAGTTTATTAAAAATAGGAGAGACATTATGAAAAATTTAAAATCAGGTTTTACTCTTGCAGAGGTACTTGTAACATTAGCTATTATAGGTGTTATAGCTGCGTTAACATTACCAAACTTATTGGTTAACAATCAATACAAAGCCGTAGGTACCAAATTAGCAAAATTTATGTCAACCACAGAACAGGCTACCCGTGCATATGTAGCAGGAACTAATAATTTTGACTTAACTAAAGACGCCGATATAGCTGAATTTATAAATGATACTTATTTGATAGACAAAAATGGTGGTACTGATGGAACTACGAGTATAGTAAGCGGAACAATTCCAACTAATCCGGCACAAAAATTAGCGTTAGCTACTGACAAAAAAGTGGCGTTGTTAAAGGACGGTACTTTTATTTTATTTGAAAAATGTACTTCTGAAGCAAAAGACGGTACCATTACTATTAAAGATGATGCTTGCAAAACAGATATAACAGATCAAGGAAAAGGAATCTTTGGAACTAATAAAGTAGGGAATCCTGTTTTTAAAATATCTTTTGACCCAAATGTAGGTATACCTGCCCAAGTGCATCATAATTACACATTTGTGGTTACAGAATTAGGTTTTGTTTACCCGGCATCAGATGAAGATTGTTTATGGAATATTTATAACAACAAATTTGATACAAATAATAAAACATTTAAAGACGGTTCAGTTTGCAGCGGCACAACAAGACACGAAAAATCATAAAACGCAAATAGCAATAAGTAAAGGAGACAGACAATGTCTCCTTTTTTTTTTGTAACAATTTCTTAACAATAGAATAAAAAAAGTCAATTTTTATAAGTTTATATTCTTTATATATACAAGAGAGATATTTAAGAGAACATAAAAATGCAAGTAAGTGAATGCGAAAAGTTATTTCCATTCAACACAAAATCAACAAACGTTAAGATTTAAAATATAGGAGTATTTATTATGGCAGTTGGTGCAAGAGAGTTTATAGACAAATTATTAGTAGAAAAATATGCACAAGAAAAAGTAGAAAATCATAGCGAGGATGCTTTAGTATCAAAGGTTTCGGCAGATGATATGATGTACGCAATGAATGCATCTGCGGCAACATACAAAACCATGATAGCTTTAAATACACGATTAACAGGAGTTTGTTATGGTGTCGTATCAAAATCTGCAAAATACAGTGAATTTAAGACAAGGGGATAATTCGTTATAATTAATATAAATACTATTTACCAAAAGCCATATCTGTTATAAAATTCAGATATGGCTGTATATTTTTTGTTTGGGGATGAAGATTATAATATAGATTTAGAGATTGAACAAATGCGTTCAAAATTAAATCCTGATTTTTTATATATGAGCTATCGTGTTTATGACAACCCTGATTATCAAACTATAATTTCAGCTCTTAGAACTCCGCCGATGATGTTCGGAGAAACATTAATCGTGATAAATTCAGAGGGGTATTTTTCCGGTAACAAGAATTTTTTTGAAGATTCTGAACTGGAAGATATTGAAGATGCCTTAAAAAATAACCCAGACGGATTAAATGTCGTTTTTGTTGTTAAACTTCCTCGCGATGAAAATAAAAAACTTGATTCAAGAAAGAAGTTGTATAAAATTTTGAGTAAATATAATGTAAAAGAATTTCCTGTATTTAAAACATATAAAACTGCTGAAATCGGAGCATGGATAAAGTCCAGAGGCAAAATTAAAGGAATTTCTTTTAAAGAAGATGCAATAGAGCTTATGATAGAGCAAATAGGTAACAATTTGCGTCAATTTGATATGGAAATGGATAAGCTAAAATTAATTGCTTATCCGGAATCAGTAATTACAAAAAAAATGGTTCAATCTATTTGTATATCAAATGAAGATTTATTTAATTTTGCAGAATTAATTATGACAGGAGCGAAGGATAAAGCTCTTTTAGAGTTTGAAAAACTTTTGGACAAAAAGCATCCATTGGAAATATTATCAGCAATTCAAACAATGCTTAGAAAATGGATAATCTTAAAGATAAAATCAGGCAGTGAGTCAGCTACAGAGTTGTCAAAGCAGGTTGGAATGCATGAATTTGTTCTAAAACAAACATTGCAAAAGTTAAAAAATACTCCTGTATCTGAGTTTGTACGATTAAAGGAAAATCTTTTTGAAGTCGAGTATAAAATAAAATCGGCAGAAGCAATAGATGTGATATCAGAGGTGGAATGTGCGCTTATCAAATAAGTATCCTTTTTTAACAAATTATTTTACACAAGCACTCACAATGCAAAACAGAGCATTACCGCAGAGCATATTATTTTATGGTAATGATATTCAGTCACAGTATATATTAGCAACAGAGATTGCAAGATTATTAAATTGCAAAGAGGAAAAAGAAGACAATTGCGAATGTATTAACTGCAGATGGATAAATGAAGGTACTCATCCGGCAGTTTTGACAATTTCAAAGTTTGATAATAAACCGGAAAATGATGATTCAAAAACAGTAATTTCAATAAAGCAATCACAAATGATTAAAGAAATGCTTGTCTCATCATCTGAGTTTCATAGAGTTTTTATATTTTGTGACAGGGATGAAACCGGAAATATTTGCGGTATAAATTCTATAAATTTTCAAGCTGAAACTGCAAATTCTCTTTTAAAAATTATAGAAGAACCACAGCCCGGTGTAACTTTTATATTTTTAACAAGAAATATTGATGACGTATTACCAACTATAATTTCTCGTTCTCAATGTTTTTTTGTACCGGAAATTAGAGTTAAAGAAAATCAATATGATTATTCTTTGATAGATGGAATTTTTACTGATTATTTAGATATTGACAGAAAAGATTTGTTTGAACTTTCAAATAGTTTGCAAAATCTTACAAAGGAAAATTCTATACGAGAAGTTTTAAACAGTATTCAAAATTATATGTTAGCCTTACTAAAGGCAAATCCGCAAAAAACAGAACTTATAAAGCATATAGAATATGTTGAAGACGCCAAGCGCCAAGCTGAATTGGGTATTAAATCAACAAATATTTTTGACAATCTATGTTTAAAAATAATTAATTAAAATATTTTTTATCTTGCAAGTGAAATGCTTGTAACACCTACATTCCTTGCACTGTCCATCAATTTTACAACAGCTCCGTGTTCAGCGTTATCATCTACCTGAATTAAAAGACCGTCCGGATAATCTTTTGTATGTTCTGAAACGAATTTTTCTAAATCATTAACATCAACTTCCTGACCTTCAAAGAGGTATTTATTATCATTTGTGACTGCAAAAGACATAATCTTGGTATCTTTTGCAATTTGTTCTTTGTTTACAACTTCAGGCACTGCCAAATTAAGCCCTTGTTGATCGAGCATCGGAGCAATCACCATCATTATAATTAACAATACTAAAAAGATATCTGTTAAAGGTGTTATATTAATTTCGTTAAAACTGTCTCTCATTATTCACTCCAGTTCTCATATTGATTATCTCCGGGGATTGCAGTAGATGCTCCGCTTAGAGTATTTGAAGCAGCATCATTATTTACCCCCTGACTTACCCCTTGATTTACCCCTTGATTTACCCCCTCTTCAAGTGCTTTTTGTTCCTTTTTGTTAAGAGGTTCTCCTGCAACTATCAATTTTTTATAATGAGCATCTTGAGCAGCATCCATTATTTCTAATATTATTGAACTTTTAACCTTTTCATCAGCTTTTACAACAACTTCGGCATTATCTTTATCTTGTTTTAAAGCCTCTAAATCTGTTGATAACATTCCTATAGAGGTTTTTTTACCGTCTATATATATTGTTCCGTCTTTTGTAACAGATACTGTAACTTTACCTTGCTCTATGGATGTACCGCTATTAACTTCAGGAACTGTAATAGAATTATCAATTGATTGAAAACTCGGTGCAATTACCATCATGATAATCAGCAGAACCAAAAATATATCCGTTAATGGTGTTATATTTATTTCGCTAAATAAAGTTTTTTTCCCTTTTTTGATACTCATTTATAACCTTCCCCCTTATCTTCCATTGATAAGGGACTGAATTAAAATTCAATTATATGTATTTTATAATGCTACAGTAGATGATGCCGAATTTACTTTAATTTCTTCTTCAGAATCTACAAAGCTCAAGAATAATAACTTGATTAATTGGAAGTCATCTTCAAATCGTTTTACAGTAGACTGAAAACCGTTGTAGCAAACTACTGCTACAATAGCGACTCCAAGACCAAACGCAGTAGCAATTAAGGCAGAACCAATACCAAATGCAACCGCAGCAGATTGGTTACCTTGAGCTGCTAAATCTTGGAATGTAAATAAGATTCTTACAACTGTACCAAACAAACCTAGGAATGGTGCAACGCCGCCAATAGTACCTAATATGGTTAATCTGTGCTCAAGTTTTCTAGTGGCAAGAGCTGCAGCGATATCAAAAGAACGAGAAAAGCCTTTTTTCTGCTCCGAAAGAATTCTTACGGCTTCTTCGGTAACTTCTCCTATAATGCCACCACATTGAACAGCTAAATTTTGTGCTCCCATAAGATTATTTTTTGCTAATTCTTTTTGAAGTCTTGGTATGAATTCAATTACATTTCGCTTGTTTGCATTGTAATAGGATGCTCTATCTATAGCAACCATAATTGTGAGTATTGAACATATTACAATCGGTAAAAGTACCCACCAGTCCTGTTTCATTGTTTCTAAAAGTAATTCCATAATTTATTCCCTCATTTCTCTATTATTTATTAATATTTTTAATATCTGGAAGCATTAAATACGTTATAATCAAATGTGAATTGAATATCAATGTTTTGTCCTTTAAAATCACCAGGTAGTGGTCTGAATGGTGCTGTTAATTCAACAGCTTTTAATGCTGCCTGGTCTGCAGACGGAAGTCCTGATGACTTGTGAACTCTGCAAGACAATAATCTGCCGTCTTTAGCTATTTTAAAGAGTAACACAACACGTTTTGATTCGTTCCCCTTAGGCGGATCCCAGTTCATTTTGATTCTTCGTTGTAATTCTCTCATATATGGTCCAAAGTCAGGCTCTCTTAGTGCATCTATTCCTGGAGCACCTCCACCACCGCCTGGATTACCAGTATTGCCGGTTCCACCTCTGCCGCTTCTGCCAAGAGAACCTGCACTTGAGCCTCCGGTAGATGGTGAAAGTGACGGACGCGGTGCTCCTGAGCCGCTTCCTTTCGAACTACCCGCACTTGAGCCCCCTCTTGGAGCACCTGTAGGAGCAGAAGTTCCTCCTATCGGACCTGTTGAAAGAGTTTTACCGGCTGGCGCATTAGACGGTCGCGGCGTAGTAAATGGCGAGCTCGGTTTGTCTATACCTGAAGGCGCTGAAACTGGTCTCGCACTTGGTCTTGCACTTGGAGGTGCTGGTTTAGCCGGAGACGGCTTGTTTGTTGCAGACGGTTGAACCGATTTTGTCGGCGATTTCTGCGGCTGTGTTTTTGTTTGAGTTTTTTGTTGAGTATTTTGTTTTTGAATTTGCTTTTGTTGTTTTTTTATTATTTTGTTTGCATTATTTGCTGCGGCAGAAGGTTTTGAAGCTTTTTTTGGAGCTGGAGAAGGCATTGAAACAGGACGCTTCGGGTCTCTTATTCCGCCGCTTCTTGAATTAATATCAGCTCTGTTGCGTGTATGCGGATCACGCGGCATAGCTTCTTTGTCCACAAGTACAAATTCAATATCTTTTTTTAACTTTGCAGACGGCTTATTGAACATAAGAAGATTAATGCCCAGCAGTGATAAACCTGTTATAATAAGCCAAATTAAAAGCACGACAGCAGGATGCAATGCTGTTGATATAGCAAAAGATTTTTTGATAGGTATAACTTCCGGTTTTGTAATTACAAGTTTCGGTAGTTTATAATCCATGTAATCTTTTTCTTCATCATCGTCTAGTATAAAACTTTTTCTGCTTATTAATGACACTTTTCTTTCTCTCTAATTTACTTTTTAAGAATAATTAAAATTTTTATAAAATAAATTATCCTAATTACTAATTTTCATAACTATAATTCGAAGCGGAAGTTGTAATTGGCTGTGTGATGAGTAAATCAATTTGTGCATTTGCAGGGATCTCTACATCTTTACCTTTATCCCAAACGGATTTAGCTAATCCTCCGCCGGCACCTACAGCAGTGCCAAGAGCAACTCCTCTTCCGAGTTTATCTCCACTTGCGAGGGCACCGAATACAAGTCCTGAAAGAGCTCCTGCTGCACTACCTACAGCCAAATCTTTAGCATACTCTTTTGTAACGTCCATTTTTGTTCCGCCAACTAAAATACCGGTTGAATCATCAGTTTTTATCACTGCTGATATGGGTATTATGGTTTCAGTAGGTGTTATGAGCTGTGTAAATCTAACGCACAACCTGCCGTTCATGCTGCCATGCTTAGCTTTAGATACTTGTATAACAGTTCCGGTTATTGAACTGCCTGCAGGTGCAATGATTTTTCCGTTATATACAAAATCATTGTTTAAGTGCATATTTACATAATCACCTGTGTTAGCAGTTTCAGAAGATAAACTGCTTGTTAAAACAGCTTGCATAGATGCTCCGGCCGGCACCATTACAACACTTCCCCTCAAAGGCTCATTGCCGTAATAAACTGATTGCGTTTTTGGAGACTGAATTTCCGGTTTAGCCTCAGTCTGTTGATAGCTAAAATTTGACGCTGCCAGTGCCGCATTTAGATTCAACATAGATGCTAATATTAAACAAGCCGTGTATTTATTTAAATCCATAAACCTCTCCCTATATAACATTTTATTATCAATGCTTAATTTGTCAATTTTGTAAAGATTATTCCTAATTTATAACAGTATGTGTCATATGAATAGGCTGTGTTAAGACCACAATTAACTCTGCACCGGAAGAAATTGTAACATGCTCTCCCATTCTGCGAACGCCACCCGGCACATATTTGTTAACACTATATGCTCTAAACATAACCCATCTTTGATAATGTGGAATTTTTATATATTTTGCCGGTGGAGTTAATTCTCCGCCAATAATATTATTGTTAGCAGTATAAATATATGATTTAATAGGAATTTCATATCCGTCAGTCAGGTACATTTTGTTAACAAAAACCCGCATAGCTGCATTTGTACCAACAATGGGTTCATTTTTTTTATCTATATAACCTGAAAGTTTTGTACCTTGCGGAATAACATTTTTGTTATATAAGTATATATCTGATGTAGTTATAAAGTTGACAATATCACCTTCTTCACAATATGCAGTAGAGAATTCTTGCAATGAGATTACAGGAATATGTGTACCTGCCGGAATATCAAATTCATCGTAGTCACGAAGGTTTATATCGGCAGCAAAAACTGATGCGCACATTAAAGTAAAAATAAAGGTTAAGATTTTCTTCATAACACTATTATAATGTTTATTAATGAAATGTAAATGGTTCAGAGTATAGAGGTTCTCATTATTTAAAAAAAAAAGACCCTCTTGCGAGAGTCTTTTAATTGGCTGGGACAGAAGGATTCGAACCTCCGAGATGGCTGGACCAAAACCAGCTGCCTTACCACTTGGCGATGTCCCAATAGTTACTCTATTATAATAAAATATAAAAACTTATTGTCAAGATTAAAAAAGAAAAACCGGTAGAAACCGGTTTTCACTACTTATATTATCTTGACATCTGCCAAACTACATCTCCTGTGAGTGCAGCCAATGCTCCAATTTTACCCCAAGTTCCAAATTGGCTTAATTTCTGACCTTGTTTAACAAACCAATTCTTCGAGTGATTTTTTACAATTTTACTGCCAAAATTACTTAAAAATTTAGGAGCAAAAGCTTTTACCACACTTCTTGCAGCAACTCCGCCTGCATAACCTACACCCAAAGCTGCTAAGCCTTCAGCACCTCTTGCCAGATATCCGCCAGCTTTTTCCATTCTGTCTTTTCCGCCTTTATTATCAATTCTTGTTCCGAATAAATAGCTCAAGGTTTCTTCACTGTAATTGTCATGGTAGTCTTGTTTTCCTAAGAATGTTTGGTTGAAACCGTGCATAAATGCTGTTTCACCATATTTTTTGATATCAGTTCTTAAATCAACAGGAACTCCGCCGTTCTGTTTCGTATAAACCTGACCATATATCATACTGATTAAATTATCTACATTTGCTTTTGTATTCATCTTATTTCCATTATTTTGGAAATAATCACTGTATTTTGTGTAGATAGTTTGTTTTAACTTGTCATATTCAATGCAAATTGCATCTTGGTCGCCGGTTCTTATAACATCACCCAAGTTTCTGATTCCGCACTGTACATCACCGTCAACCATAGCCTTTTCAAATAATGCTCTGTCATGTGCTGACAAATGTTCTACTTCTGCTTGTGTTGTAAGGTCGTGCATTTGTGTTGCATTATTAAGCATTGCCTTTTCAACTTCAAACTGAGTGTTGTACATTTGCTTAATGTAATCAGGATTCATCATTCCCATCATACCCATACCGTATGGAGAACCAATACCACCCATCATAGACATCATAGGATTGCCATACATTCCGGATAGCGCTGAATTCCCTGCCATTCCGTAATTATACATTCCAGATATTGCTGATAATCCGTCGTACATAACGACCTCCTAAAATTAAATTAACCTTTTCTAACCTTACATTTATATAAAGTATTTATGTCTTTTATAATTGATATTTTTTTTACTAATCTTAACAAAAGTTTACAATTCAAACTGAGAATCTTTTGTAGTATGATAATAAATACAGCTATTCAAACGATTTATATTCTTTTTTTAAGGGGAGTAAGTATGGAGATTACTGCAAAAAATCTTGTAAAAATATATGGTGACAGAAGTGTTGTAAATGACGTCTCTTTTCATATGAAGAAAGGCGAAGTTGTTTGTCTCCTTGGTCCAAATGGTGCAGGTAAGACGACGACATTTTATATGATAGTTGGACTTATTAAACCAAACAGCGGTCAGGTTTTTATAGATGATAAAGACATTACAACGTGGCCAATGAACCAAAGAGCGAAGTCCGGCATCGGATATTTGCCGCAAGAAAATTCAATATTCAGAAAGCTTACAGTAGAAGAAAATATCAAGCTGGTTTTAGAAATGAATGACAAGCTAACAGTAACTGAAAAAAAGGAAAAATTAGAAGAGCTTTTAAATGAGTTTGGTGTAGAAAAATTAAGAAAATCACCTGCAGTTGCATTATCCGGTGGTGAACGAAGAAGAGTAGAAATTGCAAGGGCTCTTGCGGCAAGTCCTGATTTTATGCTTCTTGATGAACCTTTTGCGGGAATTGATCCTATTGCAATTGGTGATATCAAAGAAAATATACGTAAAATATCTGCCGAAAAAGGCTTAGGGGTTCTCATAACAGACCACAATCCTAAGGCTACTTTATCAATAACAGACAGAGCATATGTAATTTTTGACGGTAGAATAAAAATTGAAGGTAAGAGTGCTGATGTGGCAAATGACCCTATCGCAAAAGAATTTTATCTCGGAAAGGACTTCCAACTTTAGATGAAAAAGTTCTTTACTATATATGATAAATATATTTTTGGACAAGTTTTAACAACAACTCTTGTTGCAATTTTGTTGTTCACAATTGTTTGGATAGCCCCAGAAATGCTATTGGATACAATAAAAGATGTTTTACAAGGAGATTATTCTGCAAAAACCGGTATATTAAAACTTTTTTATGAGCTGCCCAAAATATTTGGTAAAGCTTTTCCTGTCGGTCTTTTGCTTGGAACATTATTTACTTTTGATAAGTTGAGTAAAGATTCTGAACTTACTATATTCAGAGCAACAGGCATGTCCTTCAAACGAATAATAGCTCCTGTTCTGGTGTTAAGCTTTATAGTGACAGGACTATGTTTTGTAACATATGACAAATGGATTCCATTTTCTTGTCAAAAACTGCGTGATATAAAAGGAACAAGCCCTTTAACTCAATTTATTTATTCAAAAAAAGATGAGAGTAATCATCCAATGCAAGCTGTTGTGGTATCCAGATTTCATAATGGAGTTATGAATAATGTAGTTGTTTTAAATTTTTCAAGACAAGTATTTAATGATTTACATGGTTTATCAAATATCGTGGTTGGGGCTTATGGGCATAAAGGTATATCAAAAGATGGTAAACCGTGTTGGATATTAAATGATGTAGTTTCATATAATATTAATGAAGAAGGTATATTCCATCAAATATCAAAACAAAAAGAAGCTGAAATCTTGAACGGTCAGGATGCAGAAGACGCATATACTATAATGGTTAATTCTACAAAACGTGACAGAGACATTAATAATAAAGATTTGAAAAAATATGTAGGTTTATTGAAAAGAGAGCGTTTAGACGAAGAATACAGATTGATGTTGAACAAATATTATCAAAGATTTTTCCATCCTTTTGTATGTGTTTTGCTTGCTATTTTAGGATGCTTATTGGGATTTAGTAAACCAAGGGAACAAAGGTTAGTCGGGTTTACAATTGCTATAGGATGTATATTTGTATATTATATAACCTTACCATTTTTTGACTTACTTGCTGAAAAAGGTGTATTATCACCATTCATAACAGCAGCGTTTCCGCCTTTGGCATTTTTATTTGCAATACTATTATTTTATAAAATGAAGGAATTATAAATATGAAAAAAATATTATTAATATTTCTTTTGATGACAATTTCATCTTGTATTGTTTTTGCGTGTTCAGGCATTGAAATGGACTATAGTAATGGGATATATCATTTTGTGTTAACTGGTGATAAAGTAAAGAAAAAAATGATGTTTGTTTCATCTCCAAGCTTGATAACAAATAAAGAAGCCCATTTGAAATCAAATTCTATATTAACAATAAATACAGGATTTTTTGACCCTAAAAATCAAAAAACTATTTCTTATATAGTAAATGATTACCAAATGGCAGAGGATCCGATTTTTAATGAAAATCTTATGAATAATCCCGTTTTAAGACAAAATTTAAAAAAAATTACTAATAGGACAGAGTTCAGGGTATTGGATTGTGATAGTAAATTGAAATTTGAAATAGCTCAACACGATTCAAATGTTGATTTCTTATGCTCCGTAAGAACCTCTGCACAGGGCGGTCCACAGTTGCTGCCTGCGTTAAGACTGGAAGAAGAATTTTTTATTGTTAAAGATGCAGATGGAAATATTATAAGAGAGTCTGCTTCAGTATTGCATAAAACACCCAGAACACTTATCGGGATAAAAAATCTTGAAAAAGGAAAACAGGAGGTTCACATATTTATTGTTACTAATGAGCATCCGATGGATATATATGAAGCACGGGATTTATGTAAAAGCTATGAATTAGATTCAGCCATGGCATTTGATGGCGGAAGTTCTACATCTTTGAATTATAAGAAGATAAATGTTGTTTCAACTCAAGCATCTGGTGATACAGGCAGAGCCTTAAAATCATTTATGATAATAAAACCATAATTAGATTTAATATTAAAAACACCGATTTGGGATTCCAAATCGGTGTTTTATAAAATAAACAAATAATGTCAAACTACTTGATTTCAACAGTAGCGCCTGCATCTTCAAGTTGTTTCTTGATAGCGTCAGCTTCTTCTTTCTTAACGCCTTCTTTAACCGGCTTAGGAGCAGCATCTACCAAATCTTTAGCTTCTTTTAAGCCAAGACCTGTAATAGTTCTAACTTCTTTAAGAACTGCAATCTTCTTATCAGCAGGAACTGAAGCCAAAACTACCGTTACTTCAGAAGCTTCATCTTCGCCTGCAGCGGGAGCAGCACCTGCAGCAGCGGGAGCAGCAGCAACTGCAACCGGAGCAGCAGCAGAAACACCGAATTTTTCTTCCATAGCTTTAACTAATTCAGATGCTTCCAATAATGTTAATTTTTCAATTGATTCTAAAATAGATTCTACACTCATTGTTTTTCTCCTTTTTTATTTTTTGTAGTATTACTTTTTAATTAATTGGTAAAACGGGTTTATAAGTTAAAAAATAAAACCTTATATTTACCCCTTTAACCCTATGCGGATTTTTGATCTCTAACGGCTGCAACTGCTCTGACAAGAGCTGACATAACGCCGTTGATACCACCAACGATACCTGATGCAGGTGAATTGATACATCCAAGCATTTTTGCATAAATTTCTGCTTTTGAAGGCAGATTTGCCAATGCTTTAGCTTCAGCAGCCGACAATAATTTGCCGTCCATAGCAGCAGCAAGAATTTCACCCTTCTTAGTATCTTTGATAAAATTAGATAAAGCTTTTGCAGGTGCAACCTGATCGCCGAATCCGAACGCAATAGCGATAGGACCTTTTAAAACATCTGCCAAAACTTCGTAGGGAGTACCCTTGATAGCAATCTTGGCAAGAGTGTTTTTTGTAACCATATAGTCGCCGTCTTCTTTTTGAAGAGAACGTCTTAATTTGGTTATTTCTTCTACCGTGTAGCCTTTGTATTCGGTAACAATTGCAACTTGAGCCTTATCAACTTTCTCTTTCATTAGAGAAACTTTGTCTTCTTTAAAAGCTTTTGTTGACATTTTTTGCTCCTTTATTTAACTGTTTACAAAAATTTCGACCTTAATTTTTATATCTACATACAAAAATTTTGCTTCTAATCTTTTTCCTATCAGGATTTTCCCCTATATACAAAAAAGATTTTGCTTTTAATCGCAAAACCCACATAAAAATATAAGCTATTTATATTTCTCTTTTTGTGTTGAGGATGAGAGTTATTTTACTCATCATCCTAATCTCGGCTAGCTTTGGTATAATTTAAATCCTAACAAAAGGATACTAACTGTCTGCGATTAGACCTTAATCTTAGCAAAAGCAAAATTTAATGTCAAGTGATGATTTTTTATTTAAATTTACATAATCGTTTAAATTCGTTGGATAGCTGTGTGTTTGATGCGTAATTTTCAATAAATATCCACGGGTACTCAGATGTGGCTGAATACCCGTTAATAGTTTCGGTGATGTCAAGCTCAAGTTCCTTAACAGCTTTTTTGTACGCACCAAGCTTTCCTCCGTTTTTGTATACGCTTATAAGAAGCGGAGTCAAACGTTCATCTCCCCTTGATAATACAGTTTGCCAGTAATCCCATTTTATACTTGAAAATTTTGAAGCGATACCGATTTTTGAGAGAGATTTTTTTATAAATTTTTGTTTGCTTTCAAGAGTTTTAGTGCTTTCTCTCGGACAATTTTGAAGCGGAGTCTGCGGCTTTGGTACAAA
>CADCNZ010000033.1 GCA_902802935.1 uncultured bacterium
AATCTCTTACACTCACTAATGTAGAAATTGTAGTGTAACTTCAAAACTAAATTTATATTTACCCCAAAAATGGCAACTTGGAGTTAAAACTACAAACTTAAGTTACATTTACCCCCGTGGTACAAAGTCGTTCAATTAACAAACAAAGAGTGCGGGCTTAGCCCGCAGCATCCATTCAATCTCACGCTCGTCAGAGCGTAGAAAACGGTCCGGTGCTTTCTTTTTTTTCTTTGGTACTTTCTTTTGTTTCTTTACCTCCGAAATAAAGAAACAAAAGAAAGTACATTAAATCAAAGATTATCCAATTTAACTCAATATACATTGAGTTAAATTGATGAGTTGTTATGTGTCGATATTTGTTGCATAGACAGCATTACGTTCAATGAATTCCCTACGCGGTTCAACTTTATCCCCCATAAGAACATCAAACAATTGGTCACACATCATTGCATCTTCAAGATTAACTTTCAAAAGAGTTCTTGTTTCAGGATCCATTGTTGTTTCCCAAAGCTGTTGAGGCATCATTTCACCAAGACCTTTAAATCTTTGTATTTGCAATCCTTTTTGACCTCTATCGTCTACAATCTTCTGCAATTGTTCAAAAGACTTAATATCAACTTCTCCGTTTTCACTTTCCAAAATTAATTTTTCTTCTTCTTCAATCAAGAAATCACGAATCAGCGGATAAGAATTTTTAAGACGTTTAAATTCATTTGACTTAATTATATTTGCAGTAATCATTTCATGTTCGTTTTCAAATAAATCCAACTGTATTGCATATCTTGCAACTTCTGCGTTATATTTCAAAGAAACATTATAATTTTTAGCCTCTGAAACATTATAGTTTTCAGCATGGTCTTCCAAATAATGCTGCAAATACTCCACAACTTCAGTCATCTTAGCTTGGTCTTCAAAATCCTCCGACTTAACATCAGAACGTATTAAACCACGAAGCACAACCGACGGAATAATATTCAAAATCGGATTGTTATATGACTTGTAGAATGTCTGCATGTTAGCCAATAATTCAGCAAGCTCATCCCCTGTTTTAACCTTGGTTTTAGTTTTATCAGAAAGACTTAGTGATTTAATACCGCGTTCTTTTAACATTTTATCAAGTGCATGCTCGTCATACAAATATTCTGAAGTCTTTCCCTGAGTCACCTTAAACAAAGGAGGTTGAGCTATATAAACATAACCATTCTCAATCAACGGTTTTGCATAACGGAAAAAGAAAGTTAAAAGCAATGTTCTGATGTGAGCACCATCGACATCAGCATCTGTCATGATAATAATTTTATGATATCTAAGCTTGTCTAAATTAAATTCTTCTTCATTTTTACTTATTGTAATACCAAAAGCTTGAACCATCGATTGAATTTCATTATTTGCATAAATTTTATCCAAACGAGCCTTTTCAACATTCAAGATTTTTCCTCTCAAAGGCAAAATTGCTTGGAACATTCTATTTCTGCCTTGTTTAGCAGAACCGCCTGCTGAGTCACCCTCAACAATAAATATTTCACATTTTTCAGGCTCTCTGTTTGAACAGTCAGCAAGTTTACCTGGAAGTGTTGAATTCTCAAGAACAGATTTTCTTCTTGTTAATTCTCTTGCTTTTCTCGCTGCTTCACGTGCCCTTTGTGCTTGAAGAGTTTTTTCAATAACCATTCTTGCAATTTTAGGATTAAATTCTAGCCATTCTTGAAGCTTTTCTCTGACAACATCTTGTACAGCCCCCATTGTTTCTGAGTTCCCAAGCTTTTCTTTTGTCTGTCCTTCAAACTCAGGATTTTCAATTTTTACAGAAACTATTGCTGTCAAACCTTCACGCACATCATCACCTGAAAGATTTTGTTCGGAATCTTTAAGTATTTTATTTGTTCTTGCATAATCATTCAAAACACGTGTTATAGCGTTACGAAAACCTGTCAAGTGGGTTCCGCCTTGGTGCGTGTTAATATTGTTAGCAAACGAAAGAATTGATTCATTGTAAGAATCTGTATATTGCATAGCAACTTCGACACGAGTTGTACCAACCATTTTATCCATATAAATAGGTTCTTCAAACAGAGGTGTTTTATTTTGATTTAAGAAAGTCACATAACTCGCGATTCCGCCTTCATAGTGGAAAGTTTCGTCTTTGCCTGTTTTTTCATCATGAAGAATGATTTTCAAGCCTTTGTTCAAGAATGCCATTTCTCTAAAACGAGTTCCAATTATATCAACATCAACTTCTGTTGTTTCTGTAAATATTTCAGGATCAAGCCAAAAAGTTGATTTAGTACCTGTTTTTGTTGTAGTAACAGTTTTTTCTACAGGAGAAACAGGTTCGCCGCGGAGGTAAGTTTGTTTCCAAACATAACCGTCACGAGAGACCTCGACGGTCATTTTTTCAGAAAGTGCGTTTACAACAGAGGCGCCAACACCATGCAGCCCTCCGGAAACTTTGTAACCGCCATCACCGAATTTCCCGCCTGCGTGAAGCACTGTGTGTACAATTTCTAAAGCAGATTTTCCCGAATCGGGTTTTATATCAACAGGGATTCCACGTCCGTTATCTTCTACTGTTACACTATTATCTTTGTGCACAGTTACGTGAATTTCCGTACAATAGCCGGCCAATGATTCGTCTATAGAATTATCTACAATTTCATAAATACAGTGGTGCAGACCTCTTTGAGATGTCGAACCTATATACATACCGGGACGAAGCCTTACTGCTTCCAAACCTTCTAAAACACGTATATTACTAGCATCATAACTTTGTGTCATTTATCCCCCTCAAAATTCTATTTAAAAATAGAATGAACTAACTACCCTTATATTAAGTATTGTAGCATAAAAAGAATAAATATGACATATTTTTATTTCCCAATATTAATATTTATATATTGAAATTTAATAATTTTTATTATAATATCAGAGCAAGATATAAATAGCATCTCAACACTAATACTACCAACAGGGATTTTGTCATATGAATTCAATCAATAACATATCTTTTGGCAGAGTAAAATATACTACTGCCGGCAAAGAATTCGCAGCTCGTCAATCTGAAAAATCACAGCAGATACTAAAAAATGCTGAAAAACAAATGAAAAAATATAAACACACAAATTTAGTTGTTAACAATAATGGATATGCCATTCAGCATTATGGTGAAAGTGGTTTGCAGAGCTATAAAATTAGCCGTATTTTATTTTCTTGTAATAAAAATGTTAATTATTGTTTAGAAAATAAAAAATCTCTTGTTTTTTCATTAAGCAAAAAGAAGGCAAAAGCATGTGCAATTTGTGCAGCAGATGATGCCTCAGAAAATAATTCTTTCTTAACTTCTACTATAAAACTAGCCACATTGCTGGAAAAACAAGGCAGAGGATTAAAGAAAAGCAAAAATAATTTCTTATCAAAAATGACAAGTGTAATAAGTAAGTCATGGGCAGCAATATTCGTATAAACTTCATATTGTCCAAAATTGGTATAATTTAACTCTTGATTTTTTATTATTTAATTGATACGATAATTTAGCAGTATGCAGTTGCCATAAAACTGTGATAACTGATTAAAAGCGATTCATTTCAAATCGCCTCGGGTCTGTAGCAACTGACAAAAAAGATTAAATATCTTTTTTGAAGAAGTTAGACAGCGCAAGAAACGAAGTTTCGGCGGTAACGCAGCGCCCATGAAAATTAAATATTAAAGTCGCACACAGTGGGCCTGTGGCACTCTGCCGACGAAGAAGATTAAGTATCTTCCGAGGAGAGGTAGGTAGCGGGGTAAATGAAAATCCCGACATTAAACAAACCACAAGTTTAATGAAACAATCACAAGCACACAGGCAAAACATGTTTACAATTAAATAAAAAGTCGTCACGGGCCTGTGGCACTCTGCCGAGGGCAAAGTGACTAAATGTCACTTTGAACGAGAGGTAGGTAGCGCAGACTCAAAGGTAAATTAAATATGACAATTGAATAAAAATCGCCACGGGCCTGTGGCGCAGCGGTAGCGCAGAGGACTCATAATCCTTTGGTCGTGGGTTCGAATCCCTCCGGGCCCAAATTTTAAA
>CADCNZ010000034.1 GCA_902802935.1 uncultured bacterium
ATGGTTCAAAGATTTTCTTAATAAAAAAAATTGCTTGAGTGAATTAACGTTTGATGATAAAAACAATGCGGCAATGATTGATTTTGTTATGATCAATGATAAGAGGCTGCCTGTAGTATCTGAATTTAATGTTTTTAAGTACCAAAGATCAGAAAAAAACGGTTCTGTTGCCATCCAATATGTTAAAAGATATACAACCACTACTGCCAGAGAACTTGAGGCAGCTAAAAAAGATTTTGCCAAAAACAGAAAAAAGACTATTAAAGAAGTCAAATCATATAAAATTCCTGACTTGATAACTATAGAAATAGATAAATGCAAATTAGTCTCATTACCGGAGGAAAAAGACAACAGTAAACAAGAAGATCCAAAAATTACAAATAATACAGAAAAGCTTGATGATAGTTTACAAATTTCTGACAAAAGAGAAGATGAAAATTCTATTGACGCTGCAGAAAATATAAGCAGAGTTGATATTGCTGATAGTGAAAAACAAGAAGAAAATATAGTTTCTGCTATAAATCCGGTTAATCAAAATTCTAATGAATATGAATTAATTCCTAACGTTCCGATTCCCGTAGAAAATGATTTAATTAGAAAACAAATGGGATTTGAAAATAATTATTTGCCTGTTAAAAAGATTAAAAAATCTGAATACGCACCAACTCCAAACTCAGGCATAACAAAGGCAAACGCTAATAAAAATAAAACAAAAACAAAGACAAAAAAGAATAAAAATGAAACCTACCAAGTAATAAATACAAAAGATGATTTTTATGCAAAACCGGTAAAAAGGAAAAATATAAGCCCTAGAAAAGCTGCAAAACTCAGAGCTAAAGAAGCTGCAAAAAAGCTGAATGATAACTTATAAAAACTTTACAAAACAAGCCCTATTTGCCATGCTATGCCTAATTTGTTAGTATATTAACGGGAGGAAAGCTTGTTATAAGCAAGTTTTAAAATTAAGGGATATATAGATGAAATTTCCAAATAAAAATATAGTACTTGCCGGATTTGGGATGTTATTATCGTTAATGCCTGTTCAAGCCGCATTAACATTTCCAAATATTAACATAGGATTAGGTCAGGCAAATACTCCGCAAGATTTTACAAATGGATTACAAATACTCATTTGGTTAACTATTCTTACTTTAGCGCCAAGCATTTTAATCATGGCTACAAGTTTTATTAGAATAGTTGTCGTTTTGTCACTTACAAGACAAGCTATGGGAGCAGGGAATCTTCCGCCAAACCAAATTATAACAAGTTTAGCGTTAATACTGACGTTTTTCATTATGGCGCCGACGTTCAATCAAATTAATGAAAAAGCACTGCAGCCATATATGCAGAATCAAATAACACAGCAAGCCGCTTTAGAAAGAGGTATAGTACCTATTAGAGATTTTATGTTTAAACAAACTCACGAAAAAGAACTTGCTTTATTTGTTAGAATGGCAAAAATTGAAAAGCCTAAAACAAAAGATGACGTACCTACATATATATTGCTGCCGTCTTTTATACTAAGCGAACTCAAAACAGCATTTACAATAGGATTTGTCGTATATCTACCATTCCTCGTTATTGATATTGTTGTATCCTCAGTATTAGTATCAATGGGTATGATGTTTTTACCGCCAACTATGATAGCTTTGCCGTTTAAGCTTATTATGTTTGTTATGGTTGACGGATGGTATCTTGTTGTCAAATCTTTAGTCGAAAGTTTTGTAACCTGAGTTAAATAATATAAGTAATCTGTGTTAGGTATAGGAAAATGAATCAAGATATAGTAATTACACTTTTGCAAAAAATGTTTATATTAACACTGGAAATGTCTGTGCCAATTCTTTTAGTTGGTGTTGTCCTCGGTTTGATGGTAAGTATTTTTCAAACCGTTACACAAATACAAGAATCCACATTGACATTTGTACCTAAGATTGTCGGCTGCGTTACGCTGCTGATATTTCTTATGCCATGGATGTTTAGCATCTTTATCACTACCGTTAATGAATTTATGGATATGATACCTCAATTAATCGGCGGTGCTTAATGTTTAATCTTGACGTATTATTTTCTGTTAATAATATTTTATTATTTATGGCGATTATAACAAGATTGTCAGGACTTTTTGCATCCGCACCTATATTTTCTACATACCCGATACCTCATATGGTAAAAATATGGATGGCAGGTACAATAGCTTTTATTTTGTTCCCAATTGTACAATATAATACGACTTTTATTGCACCGAATTCTGTTCCTGCGCTTACATTAATTTTATTTAAAGAATTTTTGATTGGTTATGCAATGGGATTTTGTGCAAATATCATATTTGCAGGTATTGAATTAGGTGCTAATATGTTTGCCATACAGATGGGATTATCTATAAGCCAAGCCTTAAATCCGGCTTCCGGAGGAAGTTCTCCTGTCATAACACAAGCTTATACATATTTGGCTTCTATGTTATTTATATCACTTGGGGCACATCAATGGCTATTTTCAGCTATTTATAACAGTTTTAAAACAATGCCAATTGGATATACATTTACATTTTCGCCTGAAATGGTAGGACAAATTGTAGTA
>CADCNZ010000035.1 GCA_902802935.1 uncultured bacterium
TTAATGAATATCGTTTAAAAAATAAAGAAAATAAATATGTTCATGCATTTGAATACGTTGTCAAAAATAATTCAAATTCTGATATAAAAGTAGAAAAAGTTTACTCAGAAAGACTTGCTGCACTAAAAGATATTACAACATCAACATTTGTAGATATGGATAGATTGGATCTTGCGGATAACTTGGGAGTTCCTTTGGCTGTTGCTACAGGCGGTTTGTCATTAGGCTTTACTGCTGCAAATAATATAAGACTTGCAATGGTTATTAAGGAAGCTACAAGATTTTCTCATTCATTACCTGAAAACTATGACTTAAAGGCAAATTCTTCAATGAGAATACTTTGTTTAAAATTTAAAGATGACTTACAACCGCTTCAATTTACCGTAAGCAAGCTTGGTCAAACTTATAATTTTACATATTAATAAATTCTAATATCGGGTTGAATAATTAATATTCAACCCGATATTTTTATAGGTTAAGCTATAAAAAGGGGTATTGGTTTAAATTTACCAATACCCTTTTAATTTTATTCTATTATTGTTACTCTTGAACATCCTCATCCATATTTTTTAGGTATAGTTCTTCAATTAACACGCATGTATCTGCTGCTATTGCAGGAGCAAAAATAGCACCTACTGCGCCAAAGTATTTTGCACAAACGAACAAGAATATATAAATAACTATAGGATGAAGATCCATAAATTTACCGAATACATAAGGTTTTACAACATTGTTTTCAACTATTTGCGCGATTGCAAAAATTACTGCTGTCAATATTATAACAGTCCAGCCCATTTTGTACACAACTGCTAAACAAATAACCAATGCAATAGCAGGACCTACAATCGGAACGATGTCTAAAACTGCTGAAATACATCCTAATATGATGGCAGAATCAACTTTTAAGAACATAAGTCCGATAATCATGATTAAACCTACGCTTGCTGACGCAATAAATTGACCTGATACAAATTTGCTTAATTTTTCTTCTGAAATTTCATATATTTCTTTAATTCTTTCTCTTGATCTTTTTGGGAAAAATCTCAAGACAGCATCTAATAATTTATTTCTATCTACCATCAAGAAATATGTAAAAATCATTGACACAAATAAATATAATCCGCCCTTAGAAATAGTTGTAATAGATTCAATCAGACCGCCCGAATTTGCGAATTCTTGAACGACAGGCGAATTCATAATATAGTCTTTGACTTGATCAACATATTGCGGGTATTGAGCTGCTAAATGTACGATTTCATTTCCGCCAATAATTATTATAGGCAGAAACATCAACAAGATGCCGCCAACAAATCCGCCAAATACAATGGCTGCCGCAATATTTCTGCTGCATTTTTTCTCTAATTTGTCAACCAACGGATTCAATGCGCAAGCTATAACATAAGTTACAAAGAGCATCAAAGCGATATCCGTTATTGTAAAAAGACAGATTGTATAGACAATAATACCGAGCAAAAATATAAAATTTTGCGAGGTGCCTATTTTTTGAAACATGTTACTCATATAAATCTCCTATTTCCTAACTTCCCATATTGTATGATAGCATGAAATTTATTAATGTAATAAATTTTTTACAATTCTGTTTATGTAATAATATATTAATATGAAAAAGATTTTTAAAATAACTTTTTGTGTTTTATTATTATTCCTTGTTTCTTTATACCTTGGGATAGTGTTTGTATTACCGCAAGTGGTAAACAGTAAAATAGCTATAGACAAACTGGAATCATTTATTCAAAATAAAACCGGCATAAAAACCAATATTGAAGGATTAAGTTTAAAAATAACTCCTAAGCTTATTGTTATTTTACGTCTTGATAGTATTGATGCGCGAAATAATAATATTTCGGCTGCAGATATTAAAAAGATTGCTATAAACTATAAGCTATTACAAAATCATCTAACATGTGTGAGTGCTGATAATATATATATTGACGGAAATTGTTTAAAACAATTGAAGAAAACGCCCAAAAAGAAAAAAAGCGGCAAATTTGAACTTAATAATATTCCTGAAATTCATATAAAAAATTTAGCATACAAATCAGATGAGGTAAATGTTTGTGCACAAAACATTGAAACTGAAAATGACCTTATACTAATAAAAGCTGCTATAAATACCCCGTTTTTAAAAGAAACCCTAAAATTGGGTGATTCCGGTTCTTTACAAATCATAGAAAACAAGCTAAGAGCAAATAAGTTTAAAATAACATTAGGAAACTCAAACCTCTATGTAGATGGAATTTTGATTGAAAAAGATAAGTCTGTGAATTTTGATATAAAAGGCGAAAAACTGCCGGTATCAGAGCTTATGCCTATATTACTGCGTTTTCAAAAATCAAAAGATCCTTCCAAAAAATTTATTGAAAATTTCAAGAATTTTAAAGGAACCGCCAATGTAAATTTGAAATTTAATAAAGATGGTATTTGGGGAACATGTATTACATATAATTTAGGTGCGAATGCAGTATGGTTTGACATTCCTTTGTATTTTAAAGAAGGTGTTTTTAATTTTAGAGGCAGAACTGTAGATTCAGTAGCTGTCGGCATTTTAGGAAATGAAAAAGTTACTCATACTCTTAAAATTACTGAATTAGGTACGCCGGAAAAATTAGTTATAGGTACTATGGATACAAAGCTTACACCAAATTTCAAATTTGTTCCGAACCTCACAGTACTGAAATCTGTAAATTTCAATTTAGTTTATAAAATAAAAAATAGGAAACCTGATGTATATTATAATATAGATATTCCTGCAAAAAGTGATTTAATTTATAACTCTTTTTATTTAGGATTAAGAGATTATAATAGAAAAATATATGCTAATACTCTTAAAGACGGCAACGACTTATATCTAAAAAAATATAAATATTCTTATTTTGATTCTAATAAAGAAAATATTATTATTTCAGGAGACGGATTGTTTTCAAAATATGTAGATAAATCAAATCCGGATAAATTTATTCCTCAATACGTAAGCTGTCATACAAACGGATATGCACCAATTTCTGTTACAGGTTCTTTTGGAGAAAAAGTCAGAGGCGGTGAATTTAAAGGTGATTTAAAATACGATTTTAAAAATAATCAGGTTTTGGGTACGTTTGACATAATAAAAGCAAGACATCAAGCATTTCATATTAATCAGGCTCATGTCGTATCTAAAAATGGTGTATTTAATATAACTTCTAACGGTTCATTTAAAGGTGAAAAATATACAGCAGAATTAAGTCTTAAAAATAATATTTACGGTGAAACATTAATTTATAATATGAAGTTATTTTTAGACAAAATGATTCTTGAAACAACACCGAATACAAATAAGCCAAAAAGAAAATTAAACCCTGAAGATTTGACAAAAAAAGTACGTAATGCAGATATTACAATTAATAATTGGGAAATTGCAATTAATGAGATTAAGAGAGATAAATTTGTCCTTCAAAATGTAAAACTCTTGGGCAGTATGAAAAATAATATATTTGATTTTAAAATGCAAGAATTAAATTTTGCAGACGGAAAAATAAACGCAAAGGGTATTTATGATTTTACAAAAAATATATCAAAAATGAATTTTGAAGCTCGAAATATTAATTCTAACAAAGTGGCGGAAACAACACTTAATCTTAAACATCAAATAGAGGGTATTGCTAATGCAAAAGTAGCTATTGATGCTAAAGATATGTTCAAATTTTTAGATGCAAATTGTGAATTTGAAGTCAAGGAAGGATATATGCCGAAGCTTGGCGATACGGAGTTGATGATAAAAAATTCCAAATATAAATTATCTCAAATAATAAATATTGATTTGTCACAAAAAGATCTTATGAAGGACGATATAAAAGGTACATTTGATGTTCATAATACAGAAATAAAAAACATAAATATCACAACGTGGCATGAGTTATCTGCAATGTATTTGGAAGGTAACTATGAAATGGAAAAACAATTGGCTGACCTTCAGTTGTTTTGGCATTACAGTAAAGAAGCTCCAAAAGGCGTAAAAATATTTGGAGTGCCTTTGTCCCTTATTTTAAAAGTAGTCTTCAGACCGGAAAACACAAAAGAATTGTATAAATCACAACTTTCAAAAATTCCTGCAATCAAGGACAATGACAAGAATTCAAGTTATTACAGAATTCAATTAAAAGGCGATATTAATAATAACAAAACGGACTTAAAACTCAAAGAGATAAGATAATGTACTTCTGTTTTAATTTGTAAACAGAGTTATATGTATCATAATTATAAAGTTATTTTACTTAACCATCGAATAAGTCTGGTTTGGGTGAAAGTAAATTTATAACAAACAGTTAAAAATGAAGGTAAAACAATGTCAGTATGGGAAAGTTCTTTAACTTGATTATCTAATTTTGACTTGTTTACAAAACCGCCAAAGGTATAAAACGGAATAATTGTTTTATTATCAAAATTGTTATTAATCAAAAAACTTTTAACTGTTTTTTTGTCAGACAAATGAGTATAACTAATATGCTTATTAAAATGCCAATTTAGAAAAAATACAACAAGAATTAATACTAATAGCGCAAAAATTATTCAAATATTCATAAATTTATTGGTTTGTTATATTATAATTTTGTGTTTTGATTTTAGATATGAGGATTTGGTATTATGAATAAAGCAATGAAATTGGCAGTTATCTTTTTTGTTATGATTTTGTGTACAACAATTTCGGCATACTCGGCAGAAAAGCAAGTATTGTTAAAAACAACTCAAACTTGGGATAATGCGGAATATAAAAAATTAAAAATAAAAAAGCCGGAAGTTACGGTATTAAAGATTATTATTGGTGTTAACGAAGAATTGCCTATGCACAAGCACGATTTGGTCAATATTGCGTATGTGAAAAAAGGCACTTTGACCGTTATTACTGATAATCATAAAGAAATAACACTCCACGAAGGTGAAGTTTTGCCGGAATTGATAGGCAAATATCACTACGGCAAAAATACGGGCAAAGTTCCTGTTGAGCTCGTTGTTTTCTATATCGGAGAAAAAGGAACTCCGCTATCTGTTAACAAATAACTCAGCACATCTTAATTGCTTCTTTAGGACAGACGTGACTGCATAATGAGCAGCCTGCGCATTTTTCTTTGTCCAGACAAATAGCATTTTTATTATCATTTACCCCTAGTGCGTTATACTCCGATTCAGAGCATATTTTTACGCATTTACCGCAGGCAACACATTTTTCTTTATCAATAGTAGGATAAAGGTGCGATTTTTTATTTAGTCCTTCATGCGATGTAATCTTGCGTGCGCCAATATCTTTTAACTCTGATATGTCATTGAACCCTTTTGATTCCAAGTAGTTCAAAAGTCCTGATTTCAAGCCGTTTATAATTCCGTAGCCGTTAATCATAACCTCTGTGCAAACTTGAACCGCATCCGAGCCGAGTGCTATATATTGCGCCGCATCCTCCCAAGTAGAGATTCCGCCCATACCCAAAATAGGCAAATCAGACTTTTGTCTTAATTGAGAAACACATCGGAAGCCTATCGGTCTTACGGCTTCGCCTGACAATCCGCCATAAGTCGAATGTCCGTCTATATTTAGAACAGGATCTAATGTATCAAGGTTTATTCCCATAAAACTTTGTACGGTGTTAATCGCTGCAAAGCCGTCTGCACCTGCTCTTTCAACAGCGTTTGCAATCCAAGTTATATCTGTTACGTTCGGGGTTAATTTTACAAAAACAGGTTTTGTCGCAACTGATTTTACCCAAGAAGTTATAAGAATTGATATTTCCGCACTTGTACCGATTGCCATACCGATATTTCTCTCAGGCATTCCGTGAGGGCAGGAGAAATTGAGTTCATAAGCATCAATCGGGGTTTCATTCAATGTCTTAACAAGTTTTTGCCACTCTTCACGTTCAACAGGTGCCATAATACTTGCAATTATAACTTTTGTCGGGTGTTTTTCTTTTAAATATTTAATCCCGTCAATCCAGTATTGAACAGTTTCGTGGCTCAACAATTCTATATTTTGAAGACAAATTACTTTACCGTTATGCTTAATCGTTGCATAACGCGGGCTTGCCTCCACCATTTCCAAATCATCCGGCGTTATGGTTTTTAAAACAGCTCCGCCCCAGCCCATTTCAAACGCTTTATCAATACTTTCGATTGATGCGGTCGGCGGTGCTGATGCCAGCAAGAACGGATTTTCAAATTCTATTCCTAATACTTTTGTTTTGAGTGTAGACATATAGAACCCTCGAATTTAATTAAGTTTTAACAATTGGTTTATTGTATTAACATGACACAACAATATATTCAAGTCGTAAGATATATTATAGCATAAACTAAAAGGCTTGATATAAAAACTATACTTTAATCAGATGTAATAATTTTTTTTACGCAATTAGTTAAAAATTTTATAAATTCAAATTCCTCTATATAGTTGATGTTTTAATTTTCAAAATTATATATTATACATATGGACTATAGTAGGGATTAGGTATGATAAATTCCGTATTTTTTGACGAATTATATAAAAATTTTGCTTGGTATGATTCAGTATTCACACCGGTAGTAGAAGATTGCAGCAATGAATTCTTCTTTAACGGGTTTGAATATAAGTTAGAATCTATTAGTACAAACATGAACGTACTGGCGCAAAATGATACCTTTTTTGTTACTAAGGTTAAAATAAATTCAAAGAATGATATATATATAAGAATTTCGCAAAATGCAATAAATGTTATTTTGGATAAAGTTTTAGGGAAAAATAATCGTAAATTTGAACTTACAGAAGTTTCAGAGCTGGAAGCAAGGATTATAACGGCATTTAATGATTTTTTATATGAATCACTTGCCCCGAATTTTACTATAGAACCACACCGCCGTTATACAGAAATTTTGCATCTCACTTATTTTGTAAAGAGTGAAATATCAGATACAGCAGCAAAATTTATTATTTCAGTGCCAAAAGATATTTTAACCCCTCCGTCAACCGAGGTTAAAGAACCAAGGTTTACAGATGAATATTTTTCAAATAGTCCGGTGGAAGTTAATTTGCGTCTTGGAACAACAACTTTTCCTGTCGCAGATATTAAGAAACTGGATGTTGGGGATATTGTTGTTTTTGAGAATAGCAAATCTTCAGAAATGACTTTAATTTGTGAAAATATAATACAAAAATTTCAAGTAAAACCAAATATAAATATAGTAGAATCTTATGATACTGCGATTGGAGGAGGCAGCATGGACGGTATGGATACAAATACTAACTTGTGGGATAGTATACAAGTTGATATGGCGGCAGAGTTTGACAAAGTGAAAGTTACTTTAGGAGAACTGAAAAGCATAGAAGAAGGTTTGATTGTAGATCTTTGTTCCGTATATGACAATAAAGTTGCCTTAAAAGTTGGCGGTAAGATAGTTGCAGAAGGCGGTTTGGTTATAATCAACGACAGATTCGGCGTCAAAATTGAAAAAGTGAATGATTCTGAAACACAGAAAGAACCTGTTCCTCAAGTTCAAGCAGAATCAGGAGCAGAAGGACAGCAGCAATCTGATGAAGATTTTGATTATAGCGATTTTGAAGTTGAAGAACAAGAAGGTTGATTTTTGAGTAAATATTATTAATACAAACAAAGACTGAGATTTTATAAAAATAAGGAAGTAAAAATGGGATATTTGGCAAATTTTATGGTATATACACTTGCAATGGTCGGCGTAATTGTTGTTGCTCTTTTAGTATTTAAAGGTGCAACTTCGTCTGCAGGAGGCGGAAAAAGTTCAAAATGTCTAAAAATTGTTGATACAATGTCACTTGGTCCGAGAAAAACTTTATACATAGTTTCTGCAGGGAATGAAAGATTTTTGATAGCAGGTGATGTTGATAAAACATCGCTTATTTCCAAGCTTAATTCTTCTGATACAAATATCACAGTTGATGAAGATATAAAAAAATACAAATATGAAGGTAATAATTCTGACTTTGGAAATACACAGGCTAATATAGCAAAACATAATTATGCAGATGTTTCACAAATAGGTATAAAATCCAGTTTAATTACGGATAATCATCAGAATTCAGTAATGAAAAATCTTGCATCAGTATTGAGAAAATAAGGGAAAAATAATGGATACAGCACTACAAAATATGAATCCGGTTTTACAACTCTTGACGGTAATGTCTCTTTTTTCGCTCATTCCGTTTGTTTTTTGTTGTATGACTTGTTTTTTAAGATTTACAATAGTTTTTTCACTATTAAAAACCGCAATGGGTGTTCAAGTCCCGCCTGCTATAGTAACGATTGGTTTATGCATGATTCTCACGTTTTATACAATGGGAGGCGTTTTTCAGCAATGTTATGAAAGAGGCTCGGTTCCTTATCAAAAGAATCAAAATCTTATTGCTGCAGTAGACGAAGGTTCTAAACCGTTAAAAGAGTTTATGTTGAAACAAACAAGAGAAAGCGATTTGGCTTTCTTTGTAGAGCTTAAACATAAAACACCTCCAAAGTCTCCTGATGATATAACGATTTGGGAAGTTGCTCCCGCATATATTTTAAGTGAACTTAAAGTTGCATTTGAAATTGGTTTTATAGTTTTTGTACCATTTATTGTATTAGACCTTGTTGTTGCAAATATATTGCTGGCATTAGGTATGTTTATGTTATCTCCGACAATTATTTCACTTCCGTTTAAATTGCTAATATTTATAGCGGTAGACGGTTGGGCTTTAATTGTTCAAGGTTTGGTGCAGAGTTATAACTAGAGGTGAGCAAATAATTTAGTTATTAAATAAAGAAGGAATTAAAATGGAACTTTTAACAGAATATTTAGCAAAAGGATTTATGACAATGTTGTCAATATCAATGCCGTGCGTATTGACGGCAGCTGCTATCGGTCTTGTTGTCGGTATTATACAAGCTGTAACGCAGGTTCAAGAGCAAACCATTGCAGCAGCGCCAAAGATATTTGCGGTATTTTTAGTAATAATTATAGGTGGACTAGGGTTTATCAAACTTCTTACAAATTTATTCATAGAAGGAACATCTTTGGCATTTAATACCATAACAAAAAATGACGCTTATGTATTATCTTCAGATTATTATAAGTATACAACACCGTTTGAAGGAGAGATGAAAGATAAGTTTAAAGATGTGCCGACAGTGAATGAAGTTATGAAAAATCCGGGCAAAGTACCATATATAGACAAAGGACAAAAAATTAAATATCAACCGGCGCCTAAAGCTCCAATGCCAAAAGGTAATTTTGTAGAAATAAATAAAATGCTTGGAAGGTAGTTTTTATATTGAAAATGAAAAATGGAATATGGAAAATTATTTGTAATAAATTTATTTATAACTTTGTAACTTTAATAGCTATAACAGTTTTATTTTCAATACCTTCTTATGCTTTTGAAGATTGTCTTATATCTTCCGATTCAAAACTTACGGATATAAGAATTGAACATAATGACATAATAAATGTTTATCCGATTTATACATTGATGAACGAAAAAAATACGCTTTATGTACAGCCTTTAAAACAAGGTGAGACAAAATTTACAGTACTTAAAAATAACAAAGAAAGACATATGTTTTCAGTCAAGGTCGAAGCTGAAAAGACAATAATAGATAATATAACAGGTTTCGACGTGGTTTCTATAGACCTGCCTCCGGGATTATATGAATATGAACTCGATGAACCGCCTGTAAAATTAAATAAATAGTTATTCAACAATAAATTCGCTCAAAAATGGATCAAGTAATTTCAAATATATCATTATTATTTCCCGAATTCGCGCGCTGGTTTTCAGCGGGTTTTATTGTGTTTGCCAGATTATTGGGTTTTATCAGGTTTGCTCCTGTTTTTAACAGAAAAGAAATTGCAGGAATTGTAAAATTATCATTTGCCTTTATATTAACTGTTATTATTACTCCGCTGCTCAAGCCCGGCATGCCGCCTGCGGATATATCTCCGCTTTTGCTTTTGATATTAAATTTTGCAGCAGGTGCCATAGTTGGATATATAGCACAGCTTTTGATTCAGGCGATTGAAGCAGGCGGAGATATGATAAATACTCAAATGGGCTTGTCTTCTGCTATGGTTATGGATCCGTCTACTAATAGCCAAACTTCTATTTTAAGTCGTGTAATTACTCTTTTGGGCTTAGTGATATTTATGGAAATAGGCGGCTTTTATTGGCTCATTAATGCACTTGTTAGAAGTTTTGAAGTTTTTCCTGTATATGCGGTTATGATTCCTTTAGAAAAAATTATAAACCTTGATTATCTTGTCACAACAACATCAAATGTTTTGTATATGGGGCTTCAAATTGCATCACCGGTTCTTTTGGCAACATTGGGGCAGGATATTATATTAGGTGTTATTTCAAAAACTGCACCGCAAGTAAACGTTTTTCAACTCAGCTTCTTATTTAAACCGGTTTTTGGTGCGGCAATTATGATTTGGATTCTGCCAATGCTTGTAAATGTTATTTCTGATTTCTTTACTTCTTTTTCGGCAATATATTAAAATGTATGTTAGAATGAGTATAGAGCTTTTATATAATACAGGAGTTAAGAAATGAAAAAATCCGGTTTTACTTTGGCAGAAGTACTTATAACATTGGGAATAATCGGTGTTGTTGCAGCATTGACAATGCCAACGCTTGTACAACAATCTCAGAATAGAGCTAATGTATCAAAACTTCTTTCTACCGTTCAAACCGTTGAAACAGCACTTGGCATGGCAATAGAGAAAGAAAGAGCGGATGATATTTTTGGAACAAGTATGTACAGAAATAATATACCAAATGAACAGCAAGAATTGCCTACCCAAGAACAATTGGATGTATTTATAGGACATTTAAAACAATATTTGTCAATTAGTAATTATGCAAGACAGTCAATGCACGCGTATTACGGCGACCATAATGTTGATAAAATATATTATATGAATAATACAACAGGCGAACGAGGTAACGAGTGGGAAGCTTCTGACAGTACAAATAATGCCTTTCCTATAGAGTTGCGAAACGGTGCGGTAATGTTTTGGAGGGTATACGGTTATGACGACAGTGAAGAATCTAATCGAGAAAGCGTTGTCACTCCGGAAGGCGGGTCTTTATGGATTAAAGCCGGTGAAGTAATGATAGATGTGAACGGAGCTAATGCACCAAATATTTTGGGACGTGATATATTTAGTTTTTATCTTGGTCAAGATGGCATCTTATACCCTAGCGGCGGTTTAGATTTTTGTTTGTACGAAAGCAACGGTACATCAAAAACAGGCATCTGGACGGACGCAGGTAACAATAACATTTATGCATGTACTGACGGTGCTTTTGGTATAGCCAATAATGCAGGTTCAGGTTGTACGGCAAGAGTATTACAAACAGGTAAAATGGATTATTAATTTTATTGTTATAAAAAGCGTAACAAAAAGCGGCGGGATTTATACCGCCGCTTTTTATGATTTTTAATTTTGATTAGTAGTTAATCTTGTATCCTTCAGCAACTACACGACCTGCGCATCCCCAGCCCGGAGCTAAAGCACCATCGCTGCAGCTTGCCCAGTCACTACTTGAATTAGACCAAATAGAATCACCTACGTGACTTATGTAAGCAGAAACGTCAAGTCCTCCGAAAGGATATAAAATGCCGTTAGAACCGAGCATATAGAAGAATATATCACGTCCGAAGGTGTTAGGAGCTGACGTACCGTTTACGTCAATCATGACACTGGCAGCTCTTTCAAACAAGCCTCCGCCTAGATTAGTAACGGTTGTTCTATGATTTCCTGCATTTCCTGCGTTTGCACCATCTTCGTCAGCATTGGCATATGGTCTTACTACAATTACAGCCCCTTGTTTTGTTTCAATGATAATGTTATGGTCATCATCGAAATGATTTGCAGGAAGCGTTGTATCTTCTGCCGCTGTATTAATACCACCTGAAGAGGTCATTGGATGTATACCGTCTGTATAGTAATTAGCAACAGTTGAATCTCTCCAATCGGTTACGTTAATATATCTTTTTAAATTACCTACAAAAGCTGCTCTATTGATACCACCGCTAACGCCATTAAGCCACATATTCGTTCTGTACAGATTATCTACGTTTTCTGATAGAATAGCTGTTGTAAAGGCGTTTTCAAGATTAGATGTTGCTACTGCAAGTTTTGCTGCGTTAGCTTCATTTCTTGACTGCATAACTAGCGCAGGAGCAGTAAGAGCTGCAACAACACCGATAATACCCAGTGTAATCAACACTTCTGCCAAAGTAAAACCGAATTTTTTCATAATAAAAAGCTCTCCTATAATTAAAATTATGTTACATTCGATGTAACTCAATACCTATTGTTTTGCATTGGATGCAGATTTTTCACTCAAATACTCTCCCAGTTTGGTTTTTTATCGTTTCAAAATATCAGCTTTCTTCTTCCAATGTGTTAGGTTTCTTTGTCACATTCAAATATTATTGTATATTCATGATAGCATATTTATCTATGTTTGTGAACCCTTGAAAATATTTTTTAAAACACGACTATTTTTTATTTTTATAATTCAAAGTAAATAGATTTATCAAAAGTCCTTTCGTCTCTATAATAACTGTTATAGAATTTAGCACCTTTAATAACTTCAAACCAGAGAGTATAATTATCCATAAAATTTTCTTTGTTTCTATTCATATAGTGAATTGTAATAATACCTCCGTGAGCGCGTGTAATCCTGTAAAATTCACATTGAGCCTTGATATCTTTATAATCATTTGTGCATCTCATAAAAAGTGCATCATTTTCAGACATTTTTAAAGTTTTGTACTTAGCAGTCGGATTGGCTTTTACCAACCTTCGGATATTGTTAGTTGAAAACACATTTATCGGATAGTCAGAAAACTCGTAAGAGTGAATTACAATAGAACGGTTCCAGTTATCAGAAGTTTCTCCGACCGGTACATATTGTAAAAGGGCCTCACCTCTTACTTTTCGATAATAGGCTTTATCCCAGTTTTCCCCATCCGGAAAGTGGATTATTATAGTTTCGTATGCAAAAACAAAAATAGTCGAAGCTAAAAACAGCAAGCTAAATAAAAGGGCTTTTTTCATCTGCAATAATCCCCCTTTCTCCAACCTGTGTAATTTCCTTTAGAAGCTCGGGTGCAAAAATTTCGCTCTCAAAATGGCCTATATCAAAAACAATTTGTTTTGAATCCAATGCCGTATGAAATTTTAAATCACCTGTTACAAAAGCGTCTGTATCTGTTCTGTTAATGAATTCAGAGCCAGAACCTGCACAAAATGCGATAGAACGAATCTCTGTCTTGTTCAGATTATTTATGTACCTGAGTTTTGGCGAAATTGTTAAAAGCTTGTTCTTTAACTCATCAAGACTTATAGGTTTATTTAAAATGACAATTCTTACAAAGCCTTGGTTTTCTGATTTTTTGAATCCGAGTTTTTGAATAAGCGTATCTGTTGTCCCGCCTTCTGCTATATCAAGGTTTGTATGTGCGGAATAAATGTTTATATCACTCCATTCAAGCGGTACATAAAAAAGCGGATGGTGTGAAATTATCATATCACAATTGTTTTGGCGAGCCTGTTTAACTATATCATCCGTTACTGTAAGCGCAAAGAGAATCTTTTTAACATTGACTTGCTCTGCATTTACCCCCCAGCCTGAACAATCCCACTTTTCTTGTGTTTCCAAAGGTGCAAATTTTTCTATTTTTTGAACAATTTCATATTTATTCAAAAATTTCCTCCAAAATCTTTTTTGCAATATTCTTTTTGGAATCTTTTCCCAAATGTTTTGTATTTAAGTTTTTGTCTATAATGAAAACTTCGTTTTCATCTGAGTTAAATCCGATATCTTTACGCGAAATATCGTTAGCAATAAGAAAATCACATCCTTTGTTTTGAA
>CADCNZ010000036.1 GCA_902802935.1 uncultured bacterium
GCTATAAATATTGGATTTTAAGATGATTTAATATTCATTCCCACCAAAAATTTAATGGTGGAAACGTGCGAACAATTATTTTAAAACAACCAACTTAGAACATTTTCCACCCTACATAATTCTCAATATCTCTGTTTTTTCTTCTCAAATCGACTGTTATTTTACAATGGTACTACCTGTTGCTTTTCACTTGCTTTTATTCTAGAATTCAAGTGTATAAAGAAAAAAGGGAGAAAAATTATGTCTAGAAAACCTATTATTGCAGGAAACTGGAAAATGAACTTGCTCCAGAGTGAAGCAAAAGCTTTATTTGATGAAATAAGCTCATTTGTATCAAAATACACAGCCGTACAATTGCCTTCAGTGGTTATTGCACCTGTATTTACATCATTAAACCAAGTACATTCAATTCACTGTGATTGCGGATGCGGCGGGGACAAACTCGCTATAGCAGCTCAAAACTGCCATTGGGAATCATCAGGAGCATATACAGGAGAATTATCTGTTGAGATGCTAAAAGATGCAGGCTGCTCATATGTAATTATTGGTCACTCAGAAAGAAGACAATATTTTTCTGAAACAGATGAAATGATTAACAAAAAAGCAAAAGCTATTCTTGCAGGCGGCTTGATTCCTATTATTTGCTGCGGAGAAACTCTTGAACAAAGAGAAGCAGGTTCAACAGATGTTCATATTGCATCACAAATCAGAGCGGCGCTTTCCGGAATTTCTTCTGAAGATATAGCAAAATCAGTCATTGCATATGAACCGATTTGGGCAATTGGTACAGGAAAATCTTGCGATGCTGATGAAGCAAACAGAGTTATCAAAATGATTAGAAGCGTAGTTTCAGAAGTTGCAGGTTCTTCTGCGGCAGATTCTATCAGAATCCTTTATGGCGGTTCTGTTAAACCTTCCACAATTGAAGAACAAATGTCGAAATCAGACATTGATGGTGCTTTAATTGGCGGAGCAAGTTTGAAAGCAGAAAGCTTTAACGATATTATTGATAAAACAATGAAGGTTTCTGTATAGACAAGGGTAAATCAAATTTATTCTGTTTAAGAAATTTAAGATTAATATTTTAAACGGCGGAGTTTTTAACTCCGCCGTTTTTCGAAAATTATAATCTATCAATTAATGGTTCGAGGAATTTTTCTTCCGATTCACCTTCATCTTTTAGTGATTGATAGGATATTTTGACAATTTCTTTGCAAATATCTTTTATTTTATGTTTGTTAATTTTTGCATCAACCCCCCATCTGGCAACATTATATCTAAGTTCATTAATTTCGTTGTACGAATATTTAAACAATAATGTTTCAATCTCAGAAATTGCAGAAGAATTATACATAATTCCTTTGTAAAGCGCTGGAACAGAGTATTGCAGACCATCACCTACACAGTCGTGATTTCTTATTTCTATAAAGTTGCGCAGTCTGACTTCCGGAAAATATAAATTTGAATGAAGTTTCCAGTCATCTATGCTTGCAGTAAAACCTTCATATCCTTTTTCCATAAATTGTTTAAATGTTAATCTGCCGTTTAGACTAAGTGGTTTATCTTCTCGCATTATAAATATCATAGGTGTTTCAAGAAGTTTGTTAACATAATCTTTAAACGTTATTCCGCCTTGAAGCCTTGTTGCAAAACCGCATCTTTCGTTATCCGTATTAAGCCAAGCAAGTGCTCTGAAAGATTTGTAACCGGTGTCAACTCCACCTCTTATTTTTGAATTTGCGAACATAGCAGTAGCAAAAGGCATCATAATATTTGCAATTCTGAACTTGCGCATACAATCTTCTTCTGACTTATAGTCAATTCCCACTTGGATTCCTGCAGTTTCTCTCATCATAACGTCTGATAAAATTCCCCAAAGGTAATTTGCCATAATTGCATATCTGCGTTTTGGGAGTAATTTTATATTTTTATATGTTGTTTTAGGGGAAATTCCTTTTGTTAAAAGCTTTATTTCAAATTTTTCAAGAATAGGTTTAAATACGGAATCGATTTCTTCTATTTTAGCTTTCAAGTCGCGGATAAATTCTTTTGGTTCGAGGCTTAATTCTACTTGGCACCCTGGCTCAAGTGTTATTGTGTCGTGAAGTTTTTTAAGCCCGATTATATTTATGTCATCCAAAATGTAGTCCCAGTTATCGACTTTGGCAACTTCTCTTAAAAATTCGCAGATGCCATACTCTCCGCCGTATGGTGCAACTTCTCCGTTAGATTTTAGAACAGGAATGCGTTCATATTCCAAGCCTACGGTTTGTGTAGTTTTGCAGCCAAGAATAAATTCTTCTAATAATTGGTTGTACTCAAGATGCTTTTCGGATGTAGTTTGACAAAAATTCACGACGATCTCCTTATATTGATTATACTATAAACACTATTTATACAACTAATATACTCTTGCCATAAAGTTTTAACATTTCCCTGTTTGTACTATTATAAATATCATGATGGATTATTTACAAAGAGCAAAATTTTTCAGAACAAAAAAACGTTTGGGACAAAATTTTTTGATAGATTCTGATGTAATATCAGATATTATTGATTATGCAAATATAACAAAAGAGGATGTTGTAGTAGAAATTGGTCCGGGAGTTGGTTTTGTAACAGAGCAGCTTGTTAAGTATGCCAAAAAGGTTATAGCTATCGAGCTTGATGAAGAAGCGATAAAGGAACTTGAAAAACTTGAATGTGACAATTTAGAAATTATTCACAATGATATTTTAAAGACTGATTTATCATCTTTGTGTGACGGTCAGGTAAAAATTGTTGCAAACATTCCATATTATATAACTTCTCCTATTATTGCGCATTTGCTTGGTGAAATAGACGATTTGGAGAATAAAAACAGAGCCAAGATTGTTGATATAATTTTAATGGTGCAAGAAGAAGTTGCAAGAAGGATTGTAGCAACAGAAAAAAGTGCATCTAAACAGTACGGACTTTTAACTATACTTTCTCGGTTTTGGGCGGATTGTTCGATTGTAAGGCTTGTGGGCAGACGCTCTTTCTATCCTGCACCAAAGGTCAATTCTGCTCTCGTATCATTAAAAGTCAGAAAAGAACCGCTTATTCATTTAAGTGATTATTCATATTTTAGAAAAATTGTTAAGGCAGCATTTTCGCAAAGGAGGAAAACCCTAAAAAATTGTCTTGTATCATCAGGTTTTGATAAAGAAACAGTCGCAAAAGTAATTAGTAAGCTTGGTCTAGACGAAAACATTCGCGGAGAAAAGTTGTCGATTGAAGATTTCGGAAAGCTTTCTGAGAGCATGAAAGAGGGTTAATATGTCAAAAAATGTTTTTATAACGGCAACAGGAACTGATATTGGAAAAACTTATGTTTCTGCTTTAATAGTCAAAAAAATGCGTGAAGTCGGACTAAATTGCGGATATTTTAAGCCGGTTTTGAGTGGTGTTGTTGCAGAAAACGGACTCTTAGTTGAGAGTGATTGTAATTATGTGGTCAAAACAGCAAATATACCCGCAAAAGCAGATGACTGTGTCGCTTATTGGTGGAAAGAAGCTGTTTCACCACATTTGGCAGCAAAAAGAGCCGGCGGAGAAATTAATATTTCCAGTATCAAGGAGCAATTTGCAGAAAAGCAAAACCAATATGATTATTTGTTGGTTGAGGGTGCAGGCGGGATAACTTGCCCTTTAAGATTAGAAAACGGTGAAAAATATCTTCTGAAGGATTTAATAAAAGAGTTGGGCTTAAATATTATAATTGTTGCAGACGGCGGACTTGGTACAATAAATTCAACCCTTTTAACTGTTGAATATGCAAAAGCCAATAATATTAAAATAGAGGGAATAATTCTTAATAATTTTAATCCCGATAGTTTTATGCATCAGGATAATCTCAAACAAACGGAATATTTAACGGGCGTAAAAGTTATAGCAGTTGTAGAAAAAAATCAGAATGACATAAAACTTCTTAAGGATTATTTTAATTAATCCAACGGTTTTATAATTGCTACAATTTTACCTACTAAAATCAAATCGGAAAAAGATTTTGAAGAAATTGTTCTTACTCGGTATTCTGGGTTATCTGATTTTATAATAATTTCATCAATATTTTTGGATAAACGTTTTACAAAGAATTCATTGTTATAACAAAATACATATATTTTATTGTCCTGAATTTGGTCTCCGTTCCAGTGTTCTACAATCAACTTATCTCCGTTTTCAATTGTTGGTGACATACTGTTTCCGGTGGCATTAATCATAGAATATAATTTGTTTTTTGAATACCCTTTTATCATAGATGCAGCAAGCGGAAGTTTCTTTTTTTCACTCGAAAACACAATGCTCCCGTTTCCACAGCTTGCAAAAACATCTGTATAATAGTCAATATAAGCAATTTCGTAATCTGAATTATTTTCACCAACAAGTTTGATTTTGAAAAAATCTTCTGCTTTTTTTAATTCCGTAACTGTAACTTCGCTATCATTTTTAATTCTGTTGCTAACAGTTTGTCTTGTAATTCCGAGGCTTTCAGCCAACATTGATTGATTAATTTGGCTGCCAAGTGCAGACGATATAACTGATATGAGTTCATCAAGTTTCATAGTTTCACCTGTGGAAAATAACACTTGACATTTGTAAGATATTATCTTACAATATGTACAAGAATGTAAGCTTATATATGATATTTAAGCATGTATTTTACATTCTGTCAAATTTATTTTGCAAATTTATTACGAAGGGAAGATGATTTAAGGACGATGGGATACAGATATAATGTATCATGTAGTGAAACAAATTCAAAAAATTGGACGCAGTCAGCGGTTGAATGCTATCAAATTGGCTGTAATTGTTCTATATGCGGTATTAACAAGCTATATTTTACGGGCTCAAATTCAAAATGTATGATGAAATACACTGTAATAGAACTGGTTAGAAAGCTTGGAATACCAAATAATGAAGGATTGAGGGTGTAAATTTATGAATAAGAATACGAGCAGAATAAACGGGAAAAAGGGTGGAAGACCAAAGGGTGACGTTAATAATTTTTTGCGAATTCCAGATATCAAATTTGTTATAATAACTGAAACTCAGTATCAAAAACTTATAAAAAAATATGGTCAATTGGTTATTAAAAAAGCGATAAGCATACTTGATGATTGGCTAAAATCCAGTCCTGTAGGGCATAAATATGCAGGAAAAAATAATTATGCTCATTTTCGTTCGGATGGCTGGTTGATAAATGCAGCTAAAAATGCTGAATAGCGTGTGATAATATAGTCTGTAATTCTAAGCTCGACGACTGTTTTTCTACACTTCTCCCGAAGAAGGGGGAAGAAAAAATGAAGTTAACAGAAAATAAGTTTCAAATATTTTTGTTTTACAAAATATTTTAAGGGTTCACAAACCCCGATAAATATGCTATCATGGAGGTATATTTGTAAAGCGTGAATGTAGCGCGCGCTTTGCAAGACGTAATTTTAACCTGCTTTCTGAAGAGAGGCGGGCTTTGGTTATGTAGCACCAGACAAAAGAATAAGAAAGCGAGGATAGTCCGTGAGAAAGATAAGAACATCCCTGCCGTTTCGTGCCGA
>CADCNZ010000037.1 GCA_902802935.1 uncultured bacterium
AATCAATTTAAGGGAACTGGTGTTAAAGCTGATACTGTAGACAAATTCCAAGGTCAAGAAAATAAAGTTATTATTTTATCAACAGTATTGTTTGCATTTATTTTTTATAAAAATGTAAAACTTTGTTAAGCTACTAACAAAATTTTTTTTTAGGATGTTATAACAATGTATACAGACATTAGGGGAAACATATGCAAATACAAAAAATCCAATCTAACAACACGAGTTTTGGCTATAACCAAACTTTAAACCAAAAAGTGGTTAAAAGCTTGGCTGGAAAAAGAAAACAAGTACCTTTCTTTAAAGATTTAATAGAACTCAATTCTTTTACAAATAAAGTGGAAAACCAGCTAAGAGTAGCTGAAGATGCAGGGCAAGAGACACTTGCAAATAATCTTATGGACTTGTTTATTGACTTAAAAACAAGTCTGGCAACCGCAATAGAATGGAATTTGCCTAATTTGAAGTACTCTGATATTGAATCCAGAACATATGAAGAAGAAGCGAAAGGTCTTGGTGTAAAAGATCCTTCTCATTGGCTTTGGTCTGTATCCGATGAACTGAAAGATGTAATATCCGATGTTAATGAACAAAAAGAAGAAATAAGCAAAGAAGCAGATGCAAATTTAGAGAATATTCCGAAAGATGATGAAAATGTACTATCAGGTTTTATAACCTTTAGTGAATTGCCTGATGGTATGGGTGAAAGACTGCAAAAATTTATACAGGAAAGTGATGAAAACGTTACATTTGATGATTTTCCGAAAGACATACAACAGGCAATAATATCAAAAATAGCCGAAATGCATGGTATAGAGCTTAACGAAGAGGCTCCAAAGCTGGAAATCACAGACCCTAAAGTAAAACAATTAGTATCAGTGTATGAGCCTACAGAAACGGCAAAAGCAGGTTTTGCGGCTTTGGGCGGTATGACAGAGCTTAAAAAGACACTCAACGATAGAGTTGTTAACATGCTTAAGAATCCGGAGCAAGCACGTATTGATGCTGAAGAGTACGGCAAGAAAATGCCAAACGGATTACTTTTATACGGTCCTCCGGGATGCGGAAAAACAACTGTTGTAGAACATCTTTCTACTGAAGCCGGCGTTCCGCTTCTTAAGCTTGAAACAGGAAAGCTTAAAACTGCATACTACCATGAAACTTCCAGAAACATTGATACTGTTTTTGATTTTGCAGAAAGCGTAGCAACTCCTGAAAGACCAATCATAATCATGGTTGATGATGCGGATTCTTTCTTTATGGCCAGAAATGACAGAACTACTCAGTTTGAGGGAGAAGAAATGACCACCTTCTTAAACAGAATACAAAGAGCAGGTGAGCACAACATTGTTGTTGCGGCTACTACAAACAGGTATGATATGATGGATGAGGCAATAAGAAGCCGATTTGAAGAACAAATATATGTAGGATTACCGGATAAAGATGCAAGAAAATCAGTAATTAAGCTATTTATGGATAAACGTACTAAAGGACAAAAACTTGCTTCCGATGATAATGCGTTAGAGCTTATTGCATCTAAGACAGAAGGGTTTCCTATAAGAGCAATAAAAATGATGTCTGATAAAGCATCATTAGAAGCATTAAATGACGGCAGACGTGACATAACTGCAGATGATTTTGAAAAAATAATTTCTCAAAATCTGGATATGAAAGTAAAAGAAAATAACTACAAGACAAATAATACAAGAGTGCCAATCGGGTTTAACAACAGTACAAATAATACACAAAGTAAATAACACATTTGTGATCCGACAAGATAAATTATAAAATATGTCCTATCTTGATTTCGCGTTTTAAATAATTTCTTGTAAAAGGTCTGTCGTATTTTTTGTAATGTTCTGCTCTTATTCTTAGGATTTTTCCGTCAGCACAGACAATATCGACTGTTTTGTTTTTATGGTTAACTCCCGCAATTGTATTCGGTGTTGTGTATTTGGTATTATTTTCCAGAACCTCAGAACCATGAACCAATGCAGATAAACATACGTCGTTATGATAAAAGTACGCTTCACTCCATGGATAAATTGCTCTTATAACTGCATAATTTTCTTCAGCAGTTTTTGTACCAAAATCCAATTCAAAATCACAAGGGTGGGAATAATAAGTAGCTTTTTCTTCGATTTGGGTTAACGGTATAATGATATCTTCACTCAAATCTTTAAGAAGTTCACAAACAACACCTCTGGCGGCTAGCACAGTTCTTTCTTTTAACGTCCGTCCTGTATCTGACGGATAAATCTTTATTTCTTCTTGAGCGAGTATTGCACCTGTATCATAGTCCCCGTCGACCAGATGGAAAGATACACCGCTGGTTTGCTCTCCGTTTTTTATTACCCAATAGTAAGGATTCGGACCTCGATATTTCGGCAGCAAAGACGGATGTGCATTTATAGTTGCAATTTTTGGAATATCATATATTTCTTTTGAAAATTTTTCAGCCCAAGAACCTACCAAAACAATATCAGGATTGAGTTTTAACAATGCATTTTTAAATTCTTTTGAGTTAACACTTTTAGCAGATATCTCTTTTAAATTGTAACTTTTTATATAATTGTAATCTCTTGAAGGGTTAATTATATCTTTAAATTTTCTGATTAAAGGATTATATCTTATCATATCACCGCGAAAAACGCCGACAATGTCACAGTTAGCATCAAGCGCGCCGGCTATAAGATTTGTAAACATTTCTCCGTACCCGATAACAACTATTCTAAGCATAATTGAACATCCTTTGTTATTTGTGCTTTTAATTCATCAAGCGAATCAAATTTAATTTCCCCTCGTATTCGTTTTTCTATGGCAATTTCTATTTGTTTTCCGTATAAATCACCACTAAAATTAAATATATGCGTTTCCAAAACCGGCTTAAGCGTATTATTTAGTGTCGGCTTCATACCCCAGTTTGTTATAGCTTTTAATTCCCTATTATCATAATGCACAACTGATTTATAGACGCCATAAGGTATCCTGACAGTATTTGCAGGATATTCAATATTTGCAGTGGGAAAACCTATTTTTCTGCCGATTTGTTTGCCTGATATCACATTTCCCATTATAGTAAACTTGCTTTCTAAAAGCTTATTCGCCTGATCAATATTCCCGTTTACTAATAAATTTCTTATAAGAGTCGATGATATCGTTTGATTATTCTCTACAATAGGCCCTACACAAATGTACTTATAGTTATATCTATTTTGATTTTTATATAAGAAATCAGGCGTTCCGGCCTTCCCAAAGCCAAAAGTGTGATTAAATCCTGTTGATATTGAAACAGGTGAATAATTTATAATTAAATATTCCAGATACTGTTCTGCAGTCATATTTGCTATTTTGGAAAAATCTAACTGTACAATTTTATGTACACCGAGTGATTTTATCTTTTCTAAAGATTTCTGTCTAGACATTATATATTCCGCTTTTTGACCAAAGTAAACAGCAGGAGATTCTTTGAATGTTACAAGAATAACATTATCAGAATATTCAAATGCAGATTCTATAACTGCCCTGTGACCGGCATGTACTCCATCAAAAAAACCTAAAATTAAACCTGTTTTCATATACTATGCAATTATATCAAGCTTTCCACCAAGTATTTGCTTGTGACAAAAATTTTTCCACTCGTTTATACAATCATAAACTAGCGGCAAATCCTCTTCCGGAGCTGTTTTTTTATTGTTATAAGGGGTTAAAGAATTAAAAGAAGTATCATTGATTAAATCTTTTTGATTGTCAAAAGTCGGCATACTTCTTGATAAAATATAGCCATAGCTCTCTTGTGCTGAAATCGCGGAAACTTGCATATAAACCCCTTTCCAATCGATTCTACCACGTAAAAAATATTTTTACAATAGGTTAACAAGAGATAATTTTATGGTATGCTTAGCTTATGAATTGTTTTTTTAGAGACCAGCACGAAGCACTATTTAAGGCAACCAAACCTTACCAATATGTGGGAGGAGAGTTTTTATCTTATAACAAAGATTGGGATTCTGCATCGGTTAGATTTGCATTTGTATTTCCCGATAAATACGAAATCGGAATTAGTAATCTGGGCGTAAGAATTATTTATGACAGAGTTAATAAGGTGCAAAGGTTTCTTGCAGACAGAGCATATGCTCCGGAACCGGATTTTAAACCTGATTTTTTATACGGTGTTGAGTCTAAGCATGCTCTCAAAGATTTTGACGGAATTGGTTTTTCTCTACAATATGAGCTTTCATATCCGACGGTTTTAAAAATGCTTGAGATGTCCGGTGTCGGAATAAAAAATTCCGACAGAAATGATAATGAACCAATCGTATTTGCAGGCGGTCCATGCACATTTAACCCTTTACCTATGTGTGATTTTATTGATGTATTTTGTATTGGTGATGGTGAAGATATGATGGTGGATGTGTGCAAAGTTCTTGAACAAACAAAAGGGAAACCAAGACAAGAACGCATAAAAGAACTTTGCAAAATAGAAGGATGCTGGAGCTATAAAGAAGATACAAATACCAATATAGAAGGACTTAATGCTAACGAGTTTGAAGTTAATAAGCGACTTTCCCAACTAACATTGGAAAATGCATCTACTTCTTACCCAATTCCGTTTTCCAGTTCGGTTCATGACAGGGCGATTGTTGAAATTCGCAGAGGCTGCGGACGAATGTGCAGATTCTGCCAGCCAGGACATGTTACACTTCCCGTAAGAGAGCGTGAAGCAGAAGATATTATAAAAATCACAAAAGAGCTTATTAATAATACCGGATATGAAGAATATTCTTTACTATCTCTTTCTTCAAATGATTATGCTAATATTTCAGAAGTTATCAAAGAATTATCCGTTGATTTTGATGAAAGGAAAATAAATGTTTCTCTTCCAAGCCAACGTATTGACGGTTTCAGTTTAGAACTTGCTAATTTAATGCAATCGGTCAGAAAAGCAGGAATGACACTTGCGCCGGAAGCTGGCAGTCAACGGTTGAGAAATGTTATTAAAAAAAATATATCAGAAGAACAAATTATTAATGCAGCACTAACTCTTTATGAAAACGGTTGGAATAAAATCAAATTTTATTTTATAACAGGACTTCCGACAGAAACTCTTGAAGATATGGATGAACTGGCGGCACTTTTGGATAAAATAAAATACCGCGCAAAATGTTTAAAAAAAGAAAAAGATTTAAAATATGGTTTTGAGATAACCTGTACCCTATCAATATTTGTTCCAAAACCTTTTACTCCTTTTCAATGGTGCGGTCAAATGAATTTGGAAGAAGTGACTGAACATATCAACTATTTAAAAGAAAAAACAAAACATATAAAAGGATTAAAAATAAATTACCACGAAAAATTCGTATCTTTAATAGAAGCAGTTCTAACTCGAGGGGATAGGTCATTATGTGATTATATTTTTTCATTATATAAAAAGGGTTGCTATCTTGATGCTTGGGGAGAGCATTTTAATAAAGATTTATGGTTTGATACTGCAAAAGAGCAGGGCTTTACTTTGGAAGAAAAAGCTCAAAAACAATATTCTTTGGATGAACAGCTTCCTTGGGATTTTATTAACACAGGATTATCTAAAGAATGGTTAAAAAATGAATATAGCGCAGCCTTTGCACAAGATTGTAAATTTAATTTACAACCGACATGTGAACAAAAATGTGTAAATTGCGGCGTTTGTCAATCATTTAAAACAAAAAAAGTACTGGCAAAACCATATAAAGCCTCTAAAATAGCTCAAAATATGATAAAAAAAGAACATACCGACCCAACAAAAGTTAACCGTGATCCCAATGTCCCTATATACAAATATAGATTAAAAATCACAAAGATGGGATTGCTAAAATACTTTTCACACCTTGATTGGCAAAACACATTTCATAAAGTCATAGCAAGAACCGGTCTTAATATAGTATATAGTTTAGGTTTTAATCCTACAATGAAAATTTCTATGGGAATAGCACTGCCATTATTTGCAGAAAGTGAAGGGGAGCTTGTTGATATTGAATTATACGATAATATTCAGCCTGAAAAGCTTATGAACGTAATAAATCCAAAATTACCTAACGGAGCAAAAATTATATCAGCAAAGCAAATTGCTCGTTCTGCTGATGCAATAGAAATTGAAGCTCAATGGGCCGAATATAAAATTGAACCAAACATCAAACAAGACAGATTCGCCTGTAACACAGGCAGTGAGCCGAATCATACAGAAGAGCCTCTTTACAAATTTGAAGAATTTGTGTATGATGTAGATAAGGTTTTGTCTTCAAATAATATTTTAATAACGAAGAAAAACAAAAAAGGTTTTGAAAAAACAATAGACTTTAAAAAATCTATAGGAACATATAGATTTGAAAACAATAGTCTGTTTATATGTCTAAAAACCGGTCAAGGTTCTGATATTCCGGCTCTTCGAGCTGATGATTTAATGAAGCTTGTAAATGAAAAACAAATTTTCAACATTACAAGAGTGAAATTCCTTGACGAAAAACTAAACGAGATGTAGTTAAGTAAAAGGATTTAGAGAAAATGAAAGACGGAAGCTCAAACAAAATTATCATAGCTGAGCGTGATAACATTGCTGCAGTTATTGAAAACGGTAAAGTTGCAGAATTTTATGTACATAGAGGTGATATAATTCTTGGAGATGTTTATCTTGCTCAAGTAGAAAATATTTTACCATCTATAGAAGCTGCATTTGTTAATGTTGGTTCTGATAAAATGGGATTTTTACATGCGCAAGACATAGGAGGAAAAGGCGCATTACAAGATAAACTTAAACCAAAACAAAAGCTTGTTGTCCAAGTTGTAAAAGAACCTGTTGGGCACAAAGGTCCAAGAGTTACAACCGAAATATCTCTTCCCGGAAGATTTTTGGTATTAATGCCTAATGAAACAGGTATAAATGTAAGTAAAAAAATTACTTCTTCCAAAGAAAGAGCAAGATTAAAATCTCTCGTTAACCTTTTAAAACCAGTAGGCGTCGGAATTATCGTAAGAACAGAAGCTGAAGGGCAAACAGAAGCTGATATCCAAGAAGATTTAGAAATTCTTTTGGAAAAATGGAATAACATTATAACTTCAGCTGAAAGCCTAACACCTCCGAATCTTTTATACAGAGACCAAGATTTGCTATATAGAGTTATTAGAGAAGCTTGTAATGAAGATACACAAGAAATAATAGTTGATACAGGGTTTGCATACAACAGGGTGCAAAATTTACTTCAAAATTGGCATATGAATAAAAATATCAACGTAACTTTGTACAAAGGCTCTGAACCTCTTTTAGTTGCTATGGATATTCACAAAGAAATCAAAGCAGCTCTGCAAATGAAAGTTAATTTGCCGTCAGGCGGATATCTATTTATACAAACTACCGAAGCTTTAACTGTTATAGATGTAAATAGCGGCAAATTTACCAATTCGGCAACTCAAGATGAAACAATATTAAAAACAAATATTGAAGCCGTACATGAAATTGCTCGTCAGCTAAGATTGCGCAACATAGGCGGAATGATAATAATAGACTTTATTGATATGACAAATCGTATTGATAAATTAACTATGATGGAAGAACTTGAACTTGCTATGGAATCAGATAAAGCAAAACCTCAAGTTGGTCAGCTGTCTGATTTAGGTCTTGTTGAAATGACAAGACATCGTCAAGGTCAGGCTATTAGTGAAATCTTTGCGAAACGCTGTCCTCATTGCCAAGGCAATGGTTATATAATGGAAGATTTAAAATTCGCTTCCGCCACATCGGAAGGAGAATACAGAGCAAAAGCTGCAAAAATTAAACTTCCGATGAATGACAGAAAGAAGTTTTCAAACAATAAATTCAATAAAAATGAAAATAAACCGGAAGAAGTAAAAGAACAAACTGTTCAGCAAGAAGAAAAACTTGAACCTACTGCAAACCCTTCTGTAACAGCACAAGAAACCGCTAATGTAATAAAAGAAGAAAAAGCAGAAAAGAAAACTCGTGCAAAAGGACGCGGACGTAAAAAAGTTCAAGAATCTGATGTAAAATCTGACAATATTGCTCAAACCATTTTACCGGCAGAGCCACAGATCGTTCCGGAAATTGCCGAAAACGCTTCAGAAACGAAGCCTGCAGAAAAAGAAGCTGAACCGATTGATACTTCTGATGCAGAAAGTGTAAAACCGGCAGCAAAACGTTCTCGCAGACCAAACAGAAATTCACAAAAAAGAACAAAAAGGACAACAAAGAAAAATGAAGAATAAAATTATTGCAATTGCTATTGCGCTGACATTTATCATGCCGTCATATGCAATAATTGAACAAGAAAATATTGTACAAGAAGAACAACAAGTTGAAACACAAACTACAGATAATGATACTGTATATAATGATTCAAATGATGTTGAACAACAATCTGTTCTTGATAAAGAACTTGTTAGTAATCCATATAAACAGCCTATTAGCAAGCGTAGAATTGCAAAAAAATTTTTAGCTGCAATGTTTGGTGTGATTGCGTCGTCAGTCTTGATATACGTCGGATTATCTGTGTATAACAGAATCAGAGAAGGTTATTCAGGAACAAGGAATATGACAGTTCAAAATAATGATTCGTCATTAGAGACTCCTGATAATTTGACAGATGCAATAAAAACGTTTTTAGATAAAACTAACTGGAATTAAGAGGCATATCTGTGGTTAGAGAGTTTGATTTCTACGTAGTTCCGACACCTATCGGCAACATACAAGATATATCTATTCGAGCAATAGAGGTTCTTAAGGCTGTTGATTTGATTGCCTGTGAAGATACACGCACTACTCAAAAACTGCTGAATCATTATGATATAAAAACAAAATGTATTTCTTACCACAAATACAATGAACGCGAACGTGTGAATTTTTTTGTCTCAGAATTGAATTCAGGAAAAAAAATTGCATTAGTCTCAGATGCCGGAACACCTATGATTTGTGATCCGGGAAATGTTATAATTAAAGAACTTAGTGAACACGGGTATTCTATAACTGCTTTGCCGGGAGCTTGCGCCTTTACAACATTATTATCCCGTATTCCAAGAGAGAGTGAAGAATTCTGTTTTATCGGATTTATTCCCAGAAATGAAAACCAAATAAAAAATTTGATAAATAAATATGTCGATAAAAATTTAGTTTTTTATGATTCCCCTGAAAGAATTTTAAAAACGCTTAGTATAATCAAACAAAATAGAACAGATGCAAAGATTGCATTGGGACGCGAACTCTCAAAATTATTTGAAGAAGTTACTATAGATTCAGTTTCAAACGTATTAGAGCATTACAAGGATGGGATTAAAGGCGAAGTTGTTTGCATGCTATATGCTTCTGATAATAGCGAACAAGCAAATATAGAAAACAAAATCAGATTATTAAAAGCAAAAAAATATTCAGATAAAGACATATCTATAATATTGTCTACACTTTATGAAATAAACAAAAACAGCATTTACCAAATGTCACTGGATATAAATTAGCAAAATTAAAGCGCATAAATTCCATTGTAAATTTTTGTAAATATTTTGAAGTTCATCCTAAAGTTTTAAGAAAAAATGCCGATATATATATCAAGGCAAAGATATACATTTATCGGAAAGGATTAACGGATATGTTGAAAAAAATTGCAGCTCCAACAAACAATACGTTTAGCGGTGTTGAGTTTATATTAAGAGGAGCAAAAAAACGAAGGACAATGGCAGTATCAAATGCAGTTGCTATTAATGCAGAATCAGGAATTCAGGTAAAATTGCAAGCTGTAAAATAAGGGGAAAAATAATAGAACCTTAAATAAACTGTCCGAGTTAATAAATAAGCTGAGAGTATAAAATCCCGAACCTAATAGTTTCGGGATTTTTAAATCGAACTTTTACAAAAAAAAT
>CADCNZ010000038.1 GCA_902802935.1 uncultured bacterium
ATTTCGGCGCGAAGTGTGTGTAAACTTTTGTAAAGATTGGTATTTTAATACTAAAGTTTTAAAAAAAAGTGCCGTTATACATGACAAAGTAGGATTGTACTATATATGAAATTTGAAAGGAGATTCCTAGTATGACAGACTTTAGTGCTAAAATTCAGGCATTTATTACAAAGGTTGAGAATGCAATTTCACAGAAGGGTGGAGATGTAGGCGAAAGGAACAAAATCGATACAGAAAAAGAAATCAGTTTATTCTACGCTGCATATAGAGAAGGGGATTTTACGGAAGATGAATTCAATTCAGTAACGGATACGTTTAGACATGAAGATACATCGGTTTCAGGCAGAGCTAATGCGCGCAGAAAAGCAAATGGTGAAGGCGGCGAAGGCGGCGGCGGAATTGTTATAAACATTGACGCAAGTACAGAAATTAATATTAATATCAGAATAGATGCAGATTTGAAAGCATTGGTAAAAGAGTTGATGCAGGGTAATAATGCTAAACTTGACGAAATTATTAAATTACTTGAAGAAAGTAATCAACAAACAGAATTTTTAACACAAATTGTTCTTGCATTATTTGATGCATACAAAACTGACCATGAAGCCTTGATGGAAAAACTTGGAGAATTGGCAGGTAAAGTTGAAAACGGTAACCAAATAATGGACAGAATGTATGAAGTTCTGTTAAAGATACTTGATAAACAACTTGCTTTATATAACGAAGTAAAAGGTTGGGATATTTCAAATCTTCTTAAACAAATTAAAGAAGGTCAAGACAATCAGACTCAAAAGATTGAAGAACAGACACAAATATTACAAGATATTTATGCTGCAATTCAAAAACTCGGTAATGACCAAAAAGACATGTTTAATGTATTAATGGCTAAATTCAATGCCGGTGAAGTTAAGTTTGATGAAGTTATTGCACTATTAAAAGCTATTAAAGATGATACTTCTGAAGGTAATAAGACAGCAAAAGATATTCTTGCAAAAGCTGATGAAATATTGCAGGCAATCAAACAAATGGGTATTAACTTAGAAACAATTCACAATGATATCAAAGGCTTGATTGTACAATTAGTTGCACAAGGTCAAGACCTTGAAGATATTAAAAAACTCTTAATTGCGATGGGTAAAGATATCCAAAAAGGTAATGAAATAAATCAAGAAAATCTTGAAACCAATAAATTGATTTTGGAAGCTATTAAAGAATTAGGAACAGAAACATCTGCAAACTTTAAGGCGATATTGGATGCAATCAATAACTTACCACAAGGTCAGCAAGGCGATTATAGAGCAATGCTTGAAGAATTGCTCAAAGCTATAAAAGAAAATACAGCTGCAGTAGACAATAATACAAAGGTTTCAGAACAAAACAAAAAAGAAATTATTGCTGCGATTGAAAAACTTGGTGTTGGCATGTCTGCCGGATTCAAGGCAATCCTGGATGCAATAAATAATGGTAATAAAGATTTGAGTGCTCAGCTTGCCCAAATTCTAAAAGCTATAGGTAAGAATACTAAAGCAATTGAAGACCTAGACTTAAATACACAAAATAAATTAACTCTAATTTTCAATAAGATAGGTGAAGTAGGTGAGCAAATCCCTGATTATACAAACTTGTTAACAGCTATACTCGGCAAACTTGATGACTTGGATAAATGGGATGAAGTACTTGAATACTTAGACGACATTCTTCAAGCAATTAAAGACCATGATGTACACGTAACGGTTGACGTAACCGGAGAAGTAACATGTAATTGCGGCGGTGATGTTAACGAAGGTATAAAACGATCATTGTCAAAAGCCTTTGGTCCACATTATTCTGAAGGGGATGATCCTGATAGTGTAAATGCGCCAAATGTTGACGGTAATAAGTCAAAAGTATTCTATGATATGCAAGGCAGAGTGGTTCAAAACCCTCGAAAAGGTGAAATATACATAGTAGACGGCAAGAAAGTCGTTTATTAAAAGACTACAGGGGGGATAACTCCCCCCAAGTATAAAACCACGACTCAAATAAAAGGAGCAAAAAACAATGAGTAACTTTAATATAGATCCGAGTAAGCTCACAGGCGATTGGCTCAAATGGGCGCAAGAAGCCGAAGATGCTGAGGGTAATACCCAAAAAGACGGTGTCCTTTTAAACTCTGCTTTTGAAAAAGATTTTGTTAAAACCAAAGCAGGACAAGCAGGTAAGTCTTCAGACGAAATAAGCGCATTTTTCGCTTCCGTACAGGCAGAGGAACCAAAGGACACAACAGGTATTATGGGCGGTGAATTTAAACTCAAAAGGACTGCGCGTAATGCAAAACAAGACAACGTTTTACAATATCTGCAAGACAAAGAAGTTCTTCCGAATCCGTTAGAATTAAACTGGGACACTGTAGCAGCAAACTTTGATAAAGTTTTAGACAAACCAAAAGATAATCCGGAATACTATGCAAAACTTCAAAATGTAGTTCATGATGTTGCAAGCGCTTTCAAAGAGGTGACAAAATCTCATCCGTATAATAACAAGGATGATGTTGAAAAACTATCTGATGAAGTAGAGAAAAAGCTTAATATATCTAAAGATGACGAACTCAAAGATTTCAAGCGCGATGTTATTAAGCAGTTTGCTGCAATGGCTGAAGCAAACCAATTCGCAAAAGAGGAAAAAGCTGTTCATGAAGCATATAAAGATTTGCGAGCCAAAGTAAACCCGGAAACAAATAAAAAGTACACTACAGCAGAAGCAATGGATGCTGTAAGGGATGACGACAAATTTAGTGGTTCTTATTACAAAAAAGCAATAAAAGCGGTAAACAAAAAAGCTCTGGATGATGCTGAAAAGATTGTTTATGCGGCGATTGACGCACAAATCGGTAAAGGTTTGAAAAATAGCCGTCAGGTAGAAAAAGAAGCTATTAAAATCTTAAAAGAACAAGGAGAATATAACGAACATACAAAGAAAATTTTGGGAGGTCAATTGACATTGGCTGAAAAAATGAAATTTGATATGTCAAGAATAAAAGCTTACCGTAAAAGCGTGGTTATTGACGATAGAGTTGAAAAGAAAAAAGGCGAAGATTTCACTATCGAGCAGTTTTATAAAAAACTGAAAGATAATAAACTTGCTGAAAGATTGGTTAATTCAGAATTGATAACCCAAAACAAAGATGAACAAGGTAGAGTTAAACCAAACAGCTATAATATCACTCCGTTATCACAAACGATAAGACAAAGAGTTGGTTCTGATTTGCGTGCAGCAGGTCAAACAAAAGATTTGTATGCGTACGATGAAGTTGAAAACATCGTTAAAAAAATCGCAGCGGAAACAGGACTGCCTGATGTTAAAACAAGTGATGTCAAATCTCTTATCAAAATGTGCGGATTTGAAATTATCGGTAAAAACTGGGTAAAAATTACTGTTGATACATTGATTGATTCTGCTGCAACATTAGTTCCGGGAGCAGGAGCTGCAATGGCAGGTGTTGGTGCGGTAACAGCAATAGCAAGTTTGAATCTAGATAAGATTATACCTATGAAGGTTAATGTTGATAAGAGCTTGAACCTTAATCTTGATATTGACATAGGAGACATCGCAGAATATGCAGAGTTTAACGAAGACGATTTCTATATGGGCTTACCGCAAGAATTATGGAAATACGTTGATATCCAAGATACAGGTACGGGTTGGAATATATCAATAAACAAACAACTTGTTGAATCTAAAGATTTAGCATTCAAACTTAAAGACTTGTTATCTGACGAGGATATAAAAGATCTGCAAAAAAGTGAAACAAAAGACTGTGCTCCTCAGGTAGCAAAGGCTTTGGGAAGACTTGCCGCAGTAACAGTTGCAGCAAACTTCCTGAAGAGAGCTCTAGCAAAAGAAAGTGGCGAGTTACCTATCTTGAATACACAGTTCAATGAAACTTCGCGTGAAGAATATAATAAAATTATTGACGCGGATAAAAAACTTACTCCAAAAGAGAAACAGGCTATTAAATTACTTGCAGCAACATTTGCTGAAAAAGATGAAGCCGGTAATGAAGTTTGGCTTTCGGAAAAATATAAAAACTACCTCAACGCAGGTGAGTTCTCCGATCCTGAAAAATACAAAGATCCAAAAGATAGTTCTGCCGGTGATGGAAGTTTCTTGAGCAGAAATGAGTTACATAGTATGCTTCACAGACGTCAACTCAGGGCTGCAAGCGAACGCAAGAAATTCGTCAACAAAGAGCCGGATAAAATCGTTGAAAAGAAAGTTGAAGAACAACCGATAAAAAACGTTCCTGAGGTTCAAACTAATACAATAGACCCATTCCAAGACGCAGAAGAAGTAGATTTGGAGCCTAATTATAATCTAGGTAACAAGCATACTTGGAAAGGATTTGTAGCCTTGTACGACGAATCGGCTGCCCCCGGTACGGAAAAATATAAGAAAATAGTAAAAGCTATTAAAGAAGTGAATGGTATAAAAGCCAATGATACAGTAATACCGGCGGATTTGTACTTGCCTCCTTCAATTGAAGGTATCGGTAATGCAAAAAAAGCTCTGAACGATGCTGATATAGAA
>CADCNZ010000039.1 GCA_902802935.1 uncultured bacterium
AATTACCGGCATGGATATTGCAAATGCATCAATGTATGATTCAGGTTCAGCTTGTGCAGAAGCTGTTTTGATGTCTCATAGAATAGCAAGAGGTAAAAAAAACAAAGCTCTTATTTCAAACTCTGTGAATCCTGAGTACAAAGAAGTAATTCAAACATATGCATGGGCTCAAGGTATTGATATAGTCTTTTTTGATACACTGCCCAATAATACAGAAGAATATTGTTGTGTTTTAGTTCAGTATCCTGACTATTATGGCGAAATAAATAAAATAAATAAATTAGATACAACATTAATTGTATGTGCTAATATCGCCGCATTATCAGTGATAAATCCTCCAAACGAGGCAGATATAGTAGTAGGGGATGTCCAGCCTTTAGGTATTCCTATGAATTATGGCGGTCCTCATGCCGGATTTATGGCTTGTAAAGAACAATATATGCGTCAATTACCGGGCAGACTAGTGGGAAGAACTGTGGATGCGGATGGTAATCAAGCTTTTACGCTAACTATTCAAACGAGAGAACAACATATTAAAAGAGAAAAAGCAACAAGCAATATATGTTCAAATCAATCATTAATTGCATTAGCTTCAACCTTGTACTTAAGCCTTCTTGGGGAAAATGGCTTTAGAGAAACCGGAATTATTTCAGCTCAGTTAGCTCATAAATTATCTAAAGAATTGGAAGCAAAAGGTATAAAAACCTTAAATAATAATTATTTTAATGAATTTGTAATAGAAGTGCAAAATAGTGATAGCATTTTATCAAATTTAAAATCAAATAATATTTTGGGTGGTTTAAAACTTGATGAGCATAAAATACTGGTTTGTGCAACCGAGATGAATAGTGAAGACGATATACGAAAATATGTAAGTTCAATTTAGGTGTTTTGATGGAAAGATATATTGGAATAATTGGCATATTAATAATATTTATATTAGCTTTTTTGATGTCTAATAATAAAAAGGCAATAAACTATAAAACAATAGGCATTGGCTTTTTGTTACAGATATTGTTAGCTGTATTTATATTTAAAGTTCCGATAGGCGAAAAAATATTCTTGTTAATAGGTGACTTTATAAGAAAAATTTTGGAATTTGCATATGAAGGCGGAAATTTTGTTTTCGGTCCGTTATTAAATAATGTGCGTTTAAATGAACTATTTGGCAATAATGCTAGTATTTTTACATTGCAATTGATATGCTCAAGTATATTCATGATGGTTTTGGTAAACATATTATACTATTACGGTATTATGCAGCGAGTTGTTGCATTGTTGGGTAAAGCCATGAATAAATTAATGCATGTCTCAGGTGCAGAAGCTTTATCGAACGTAGCAAGTGCTTTTGTTGGTCAAATAGTGGCGCAAATAATGATAAAACCATACTTGGAAAAATTAACACGTTCAGAATTGCTAGCCTCTATGTCCGGTAGTATGGCTTGTTTATCAGGAGCGATATTGCCTATATATGTAGGAATGGGAATCCCTGCTCATTATTTATTGGCATCATCTGTTATGGCAGTGCCAGGAGCTTTAATATTGGCAAAAATTATTTATCCTGAAACTGGTGAGCCTGAAACAAGGGATAATATAAAAATTTCAAGACGAAGAACACATGCAAACGTATTCGATGCAATATCTAATGGTGCCAGTGAAGGTATGAAAGTTGCGATTAATGTTACTGCAATGATTTTGGCGCTGGTCGCATTGGTTGCATTTGTTGATTGGGTTCTTGGTATCGGTGGCGCTGTATTATATAACCATTGCCCATTGTGCTCCCACTTTGCATTTTTAAATCATTTATCATTGAAACTTATATTAGGTAAAATATTTTTCTTATTTGCTTTAATAATAGGTGTACCTATTCAGGATGCATCAATAGTGGGTTCATTAATGGGTACAAAAATTGTATTAAATGAAATGGTAGCATATGTGAACTTATCTCAAATTGCATCAAATCTAAATCCAAAAAGCTTTATGCTTGCAAGTTTTGCATTATGCAGCTTCGCAAACTTTGGTTCTATAGCAATACAAATTGGCGGCATAGGTGAACTGGCACCGAATCAGAGGAAAAACTTAGCAAGGCTTGGCGTAAGGGCATTGATATGCGGAACACTAAGTTGCTACTTATCTGCTGCAATTGTTGGCGTTTTGCTCTAGTGTAAATTCTTTTTCTAACGCTAAGTATAAGTTTATAACATGTTTTATTTTATCTGATAAAACTGACATCATATTAATGTATTCATTTCTCTCTTCACTTAACATTTTTGCTTTTTCAAGGTCAATATTATAATATTTTCCTTTAAATTCTCTGTCTTCACATAATATTTTTGTTGTATTAATAAGGCTGTTTAAAATATATAATTCATTAAATGCTTGCTCATATTTAGAATACAAGCTATTTCTATATTGATAATCCATAAAAATACCTCCGGTGATTCCGTATTTTAATATAATTCCAGCTTATATTAATAGTATAAAACGTCAGAAAAATTTGTTGTTAATATATTTTCCAAAATCGAATTATTTACAAGTTAAAAATGCATTAAGGTATTGTATAAGCTCATTAAAATCTATATTTTTACCGCTATTTTGCCTGTTTCTAAGATATTCATCAATTGTGTTAAGAATTTCAATCAATATAGATTCAGAAAGATTCCCATCGTAATAATCTTTATAAATATCAAGAATATATGCGTAAGTATCTTCACCGTCGTGTTTTTTTATTTCAATAAAAGCTTTTTTTATACTGTCATTAGGAAAGTTAACGTTAAGTATATTATAATAGAGCATTGCATATTTGCTGATCTGTTGAATTAAACTTTCTTTTGATACATATGTAAGCATTGTTTCGAAATAATTAACAAAATTTTCATATAACCTTTCTTGCTTAAATGACTTAAAATTGAATTTAGTTATAAAAAAGTCTTTTAGGAATAAAATAATATCTTGTTTTTCTACAAAATATACATCCTTTATTTCTTGCCATTCTTTTTCAAGCTTTTTTTCTTTTAAATAACTGTCAATTAAAGCAATTTGATTAAGTTCTCTATTCTGGCTGTTAATTTTATAGTATAAATCTCTTTTGGAAACATTATCAGTGTCAACCAAAGTTATATTAATTTTTTTTAGCATAGAAAATATTTTTGAGGCTTTTAATTTTTCATTTTTAATTTGAGACCAAAAATTATGCAATAATACAAATAACGGATTATTTTTTTCATTGCTTGACAGTCGTTCTCCGTTAATAATCTTAGAATATATGTCAGCATCTTCGCCATTAAGGTGAAGCTTAGGTTTTCCGCTTTTTATCAAATACTTTTGCCTTATGGTTTTAATTGCTTTAGTATTTTGCTCAGTAGTTTTTTTATAACATTCACAAATTGCATGCAAAAGTAATGAAAGTGATACAATTCTGCTTAAACCGTCAACAATAATGTATTTATCTGATGTTATTTGATTAATATAAATTATTCCTAAGTCAATAGAGTTTGTAAATTGCTCATCTTCTGTCATTAAATCAAGAAAATTAACAAGCTCTCTGTTGCACCTTGCAAAATCTAAGGTGCGCAAATCGCTTGCCATATTCATAAATTCAAGTAAATTTACAACTTCCATATTTACTCAGTCAGTACAAAACCACCTGACGGAACATTTTTTAACCTATCTCCGTCAATTTTTGCTCTTAAGTTTTTAATATATTTGTAAACATAATCTCTTGGTAAATCTAAAAGTTCAGCAAGATCTTTTGCAAAAACGGTTTTGCCAATATTATTTAATAAATATTCAAATACCATCTGTTCTCTATCTGTTAATGATTTTTTCAGAACTATTTGTGAATTTTTCTTTTCAGAGTGAACTTCAGTTTTTTGAATATCGTTTTCTTTATTATTTTTATTTGGAAGTTTTTTTGCGATTTGAGTATTTATATCATCATGCTTTTGATTTTGAGATTTATTTATTTTATCAGCCATATCTTGTTTTGTTATTGAAAATGGTGTATGTGAAATCTGACGTTCTCTTTCGAATGCTCTTTCAGCAATTTTTGAGAATCCGTCATTAGAACTTACGCCTGTAGTTGAAGACGTTCCTTTCGACATAAATATATCAACAACATCATTTGTAGGCTTTTTCTCTTCTACTTCTTTCCCAAGTCTTGCTGCAAATTCTTCCAAAGTTATTTTCTCTAAAGAGCTTCTCCACTGTCTAATCTCTTCTTTCGTCAAATAATTCGGCATTAAATATCTCCTATACTAACCTGTGATAGTCTAAACTTAATTCCCCATAGCGGATTTTATATTTATACTTTACCATAAAACATTTGAAAATAATCAAAATATTTCGCGATGTAAAGTTTTATGTAAAAACCTTAATAATCTTCTACAATCCTTCCGGGAAGGTGATTTTGCTGAACTGTATATAACATTGATTCAGCACTTTTTTTATTTTTAAATATTCCCACCTGTAAAGTATAATTATTTGAACCTATACATTTTACAATTGGGTTTAAACCGTTTCCGGATTCTTGTATTATATCTTTTGCAACTTTTGCTTGCTCTGCAGATGTATAAGAACCAACAAACACTTTGTATACAGTATCTTGAGCTGTATTTTGTGTTTTTTGTGTTATATCCTGACTAGACGAAGCTGCAAAATTTTCATCATTTTTATTATTTATTTTAATATTATCTTTTTCGGTATTATCATTAGTTTTTACATCATCAGGATTTGCCATTAAATCTTTAAAATTTCTACCCTGATCTTCGTTTTGTATCATTTCCAAACGATTATCTACAATTTTTTTTGAATCAAATTCCTCTTCTATTTGTTGGTCTTGATCTCCTCCAATCGAAGTGTCAACGGTCGGAGCAAAAGATTTAATTAAAAAAGTCATGATTAGCAGCATTCCAAAAAATGATAATATAAATATTTTTATAAGAGGATTTTCAGTTTGTGCCTCTTTTTTCATATATTTTTTGTAACCATGTCCAGTCATATTATATCCTTATATTATTCTATTACTCCACGAACTTTTGTCGCAGCCAGTTCTATGTCATCAATTTCTTCTGCGTATCTTTTCATCACTTTTTCGGCAAAATCTTGTATATTTTTTATTCCAAGCTCGCTTGTTAGTCCGGATGCTTTGACAGGTGCTCCTTCTGATATGATATTAAGTCCTGTATGTATAAGTATTGATGTTATAGACTTCGTAGCAATGGATACAGATAGCTTTTTACCATCTATCATTAAGTCATCTCCCTGTCTAATGACTTTTATGCCATATTCTTCAAGAAGTTCTTTTATAATACAGATTAGCAATCTCTGCCTAAAGACTCCCTCTGTAAGGTTTATGCCATATTGCTCTGTTATAAAACTCAGCATATATTTGCTATATATTGGCTCATTATTAACAACATCTTCCAAATCTACCATTTCTGTTAGGTTTACTTCACATTCACCTGTGAATGCAACAATTGCATCACCCATCAAATTAAAATTTTTATATATCCAGTGAGGTGCAAGTTGTGAGCCTATGTATTTTATCTCTTTTTCTATAAATTTAGTTTTCATAATTGCCAAATAATATATTGATATAATTAATCGCGTTATTTTTATATAAAGCTTCTTTTAAGTGTTTGCAAGATTCACAAACTCCGCAATGTTTATCCCCGTTGTTATAACAGCTTTTTACCAATTCGAGCGGAACAGAATTCTCTATTGCAATTTTTACTATATCATCCTTAGAATAATTTATCAAGGGTGTTATAACTTTAGGTTTTTTAAGAGTGGAAAACTCAAATACTTCTGAAATTCTGCGCCTAAAATCTTCAGTGTTATCAGGGAAAGTACTTCCTTCATCTTTATTAGCTCCGTATATTATGTAATCATAGCCATAGCTGTCTGCATATGCAGCTGCTATATTAAGAAAAACTCCGTTTCTATTAGGAACCCATACTTGTTTAGCACTTTCTTCTGTGTATAAATTCTCGGTTGGGATATTTTTTTCTGCTACAAGTGCTGTTGTTGTGATATCTTTCAACCAATCCAAAGTAATAATTTTATTTTTTATATTATAAAATTTGCAGATTTCAGAAGAAGCACTAATTTCTGCATCCGCAGCTTTCTGACCGTAATTAAATGTTAATGCTAGGTCAATTCCGTATTTATCTTTTGCTATACCCAGAGCTGCTAACGAATCAAGCCCACCTGATAATAATATAATTGATTTTGTCAACTTAAAATTCTCCTTCATAATCATTTATTATTGCCTGTGCTTCGTCTTTAAGGTACTGCGAATATCCTGGTAAAGATAATACTTCGTCAAGTATGTCACGTCCAAGCATATTATATAATGCTATTAAAGCATTTCGTTTTACTTCATCATCTTCATCGTGTAATGCTTGTCTTATAAGCTCCGGAGCCTCTTCAAACTCACTGTTCATTAACGCTTCGATGGTATTTATTCGAACCATAGGAGATGAATCCATAATAGATGTTTTAAGAACTTTTAGAACTTTTTTATTGTTTATATTTAATTTGCCAAGAGCTTCTACTATTTTTTCTTTTAGAAAAGAAAATTTATCCCACAAACCTTGTTTTGCTTCCATTATTGCAACCAGCGGATCTATAGCACTGGTATCTCCAATTAATCCAAGTGCAAATGTGGCAGATTCTTTTACATATACTGATTTTTCATTTTCATCTTCTACTACGTTTATTAATGAAACAACAGCATACTTATCACCGATTCTACCTAATGCATCTGCGCAAGCTAATCTTATTTTATAATTTTCTTCTTTGTTGTTTAAACAATATAATAGTGCGTTTACCGTAGAAGTGTCTTTATAATTAGATATGGCCTTTGCGCATAATACTCTTAGGTTAATTTCATCATCTGAACCGTCGGAGTTGCGTCTTAAAAGCATATCAACAAGAATAGATAAAGTTTCTTTTGTTTTGCAAGAATCAGCATATTTAATAATGTTAATTAATATATCAGGGGCATTGGATGTTGTCAGTATATAATTATATATACCCGATAGCTCTTCTTTGGAATAATTATCTTTAATCTTCGTAAGATTTGTTAAAAATTCTTCTGTAGTGGAACTTCCAAGCCCGCATTCTGATAATATTTTATTAAAGTCTAACACCTTTTACCCCACAAATTTAAGATACTATAAAAATCTATTATTGGCAATAATAACAATAGTTACAGCAATTATAAAATTATTATTTGCTTAACATTTGTTAACATTATTAATAAAAAAAGTCAATTTTTGAAAAATGAAATACTTTATATATACATAAGAGTATTTTATAAGGAGTCCGTAATGACTGAAGAAGAATTATATGCAAAAATGTCTGTAATCGCTGATCCTATTAATAATGTTTATAAATTGGATTCTCGTCAAGCAATTGAAGAAATACAAAGGATATGCAGAATTTTCAATATTGCAGATGGTCAAGGTAACAAGCATAAAATGCTTTCAATAAAAAATTTGGCAACGTTCCGTTTGGTATTAAGTAATAATTAATAATAAAATAATAACAAGTTTGTAAAGTCCTGAATACAATCAGGGCTTTTTTGTTATCTTTAAATAATGCATATTTATACTCTATAATAATTTTGTAAATAAAATTGTTAAGTTTTGTAACAAAAATAATCCTTCTTGAAATTCAATATTTTGTAAATACTTTATATATATGTAAGATGAAACAAGAGGCATAAAAAGATGGGCGTTGTTACAGATTTAGGTTCATTATTAAATACGAAAGCTGATAAGAACTATTATACACAACAACTTATGTTCTGGACAGCTAAGTATGAAGCAAACCAAGAAAAACTAGAAAAACAAGTTAAATATGAAAATAAATATTTAGACGCTTCAGAAGCTGCTATTGGTAATACAAGAGAATTAAAAGCTCCTCATGTAACTGTACACGAAGACAATAAGGACAAAGATACAGCAGAAAGATATGCTCACGCAAAAGTAGATTTATACGATGAAGAACTTTCAGAAGAACTTGCAGAATTAGATGTTGAATATGACACGATGAAAACAATGTACGAAACACTAATTGCATCCTTGGAAGCGCAAGAAGAATCAGAGAAATCACTTACTCAACAGGATGCAGCAGATACAAATATGCTGCAAGGTTAAAAATACACATAAACACAAAATTCTATATATTGTGTATCTTAGATGCATTAAGCATCAAAGACGCAATAGTCATAGGCCCAACCCCTCCGGGTACAGGCGATATAAATCCACAATCCGGCGATACAAAGTCGAAGTCAATATCTCCGGTAAGCTTGCCGTTAGAATCTTTATATATTCCGACGTCAACCAAAACAGAATTTTTATTAACCATCTTACATCTTACAATTTTTTTACCCACCGCGGATATCACAATATCGGCGGTTTTTATTTTGTCTTCTAAATTCTTTGTGTGTGAATGGCATATTGTAACAGTTGCATTTCTATTGAGCAGCATTTGTGCCATCGGTTTGCCTACAATATTAGATCTGCCAATTATAACAGCATCAGCACCTTCTATAGGAATATTATATTCGTCCAAAAGCATAATTATACCTTGAGGAGTTGCCGGATAATAATATGGTTCAATTCCAATAGCCAATTTACCAACATTTTCAGGATGAAAACCATCAACATCTTTTAATGGAGAGATAGCTGTTATTATATTATTTTTGTTAATATGTTGCGGTAATGGAAGTTGTACCAGTATCCCCGATATTTCACTGTCATTATTAAGCTCATGTATTTTCATAAGCAGTTCATTTTCTGTTGTTGATTCCGGTAATTCTATTATTGTTGATTTAATGCCAATTTCGTCAGCTGCAATTTTTTTATTTTTGACGTAAATTCTACTTGAAGGATCATTCCCAACAATAATAACAGCCAAATGAGGTTTGACGGGCATATTGTCAACATTAGATTTAATTTTTTGTATAATTTTTTTTGACAAAGTCTTTCCGTCAAGTAAAATCATTATCGTATCTCCTGAGGCAAATTCAATCTGTAATAAAATTGTTTTACTGCGTCAATTACTAAATCTGAATGCCAATCTTTTGTACCTTCGAAAATGTTTTTGTCCATTGGTATAGAACCCAAAATGTCCAAATCTGCTTCTTTTAAAATATTATATACTGAATCCAATTCTTGTTCTGCAACTTTGTTCAAAACAACTCCCAATTGCCCGCCTGCAGCGTACTTTGATGAAAATTCCGCAATTCTTTTGGCTAATTTTACAGATTCAATTGTTGGATTAGCAACAATTAATGCTAGGTCTATATTAGTATCTACAAGCTGATTTAGGTATTTTAAATCAAATTCGCAGTCAAATATTACGTAATCATATCTTTCTATTACTTTTTGACAAGCATCATTAATTTGTCCTGTAATAGGGCAGCGGCAGTCTTTTGAACCTGCAAACCAAGATACTATAATATCAACATTGTCATTAAGCGGTACAATAATATCTTCCATTGCCCATTCTACATATTCATGTTTTGTCATGCCCTGTGGAATTCCTGTTTTGTATTCGTGTTTACCGCTTCTGATTCCATAGATAGTATTTCTTATATCCAGTCCGAAGGAATGTCCCAGTTCACCGGTCAAATCATTATCAAAAAGCAAAATAGATTTATCCGGAAAGTTACTTTGAATTATATTTAAAAAAGCTTTTACAATTGTGGTTTTACCACTTCCGCTTTTTCCTGTAATTGCTATCTTAATTGTCAATATAAAATACCTCTTGTTTTGTATATTTTAGCATAAAAACAACTATTTATTTTCTTGATGTTTTTTTATTTAATATATGTAGCAAAAAAATAGGCTGGCATAAGCCAACCTATTTTAACCTTGTCTTTGTATCTGTTATTCTTCAGTATCACCGGCTGAAAGTTCAGGAGTTCCAAACATGCCTTCGATTTCTTCTAATATAGCAGAAGGTTTTCTTGCTTGGTTACGTTGAGCAGCTCTTCTTTGAGCTTCTTTATCACGTTCTTCACTTGCAAATGACAAATGATGATATCCTGTACCTGCAGGAATTAATCTACCTATAATAACGTTTTCTTTCAAGCCTCTTAGTAAATCTTTTTTACCTTCAACAGCTGCTTCTGTCAAGATTCTTGTTGTTTCTTGGAAAGAAGCTGCTGAAATAAAGCTTTCTGTATTTAATGACGCTTTTGTAATACCCAGCAGCATATATTCACATGTTGCTTCCTGACCGCCATGTTCTTTAACAGCTTTATTTTCATTTTCAAAGGTTTGAACTTCTACTAATTCACCAGGCAACAAGTTAGTATCCCCTGAATCTACAATTCTAACTTTTTTAGTCATCTGACGAACTATAATTTCAACGTGTTTATCTGCAATTTCAACACCTTGTGAACGATAAACTCTTTGTACTTCATCAACTAAGTATTGTTGAGCTTCTTCCGGTCCGCAAAGTCTTATAATATCATGTGGATTGAGCGGGCCGCTTGTTAGAGGTTGTCCTTTTTTAATCTTTTGTTTATTTTGAACAACAATACTAGCGTCTATTGCAAACTTGATTTCAGTTCTTTGTCCTTCATCAGATACCAAATAAAGTCTTGGAACATCATCTTCAATTTCAATTTCAGCTGTACCATCATATTCTGCTAATATAGCACAATCTTTTGGTTTACGAGCTTCAAGAAGTTCTTCAACCCTTGGAAGACCTTGTACGATATCACCAGTTTTTTCTCTTTCAAATACAAGTGATGCAAGCATATCACCGTGTTGTACAAGAGCTCCTTCTTCAACCTGTAGCATTGTACCTGGACTAATTAAGTAAGGACGTCCATTTCTTATAGTGACTGATTTTGCATCTACTGCTACAATTTGACCTGAAACAGGTGCTGTCTCTCCTGAGCTTGCAAGTTCTGTATCAAGTTTTATAAAGTTACCTTTCTTAACTGATGGTTTATTTTTTGTTGAAACAGTAGTTTCAAAATTAGTACTGTTAAGAAGTAATCTTCTTGATTCTGCCATGTCACCTTTTATTGATGCTACACCATCATTTAAAGCTAAAACATCAGTTTTTGCGATAGGTGTTTTTGCATCTATGATGTCTCCATTCTTAACTAATAATTCGGTTTGAAGAGAACTGTTAAGTTTAGAATTTCCTTCCAGTTCACGACGTACAATCAACGTTTCAAGTACAACAATTTTTAGACTTCCTTTTTCATCTAACTCTACTAAACCTTTAAGGTGTGATAAATATCCTTGCATTTGAAGAACTAATGATGTTCTTGTTAATGTTGCACCATCAAGGTTTCTTACTCTTGCACCGTCTTTATATTGTAATTGAGTAACCGGTACGATATTAATAAGTTCATCTGTAGAATTAAATTTAATAGAAACATCTTTTGGCTCTATATACATTGGTTGAACCGGTCTAACCAAAATCTGTATAGGTTTATCTTCTAATGAATCATCGTCTAGAGATGATGTATCAATTTCTTCGTCTAAATCATCTATATCAAGATCATCAAAATCCATTTCCATTATAGTAACAATAGAGGTTTCTTTTGCTTTAATTCCTTTCGCAATTGTTGTACCTGCTTCAACAACAGAACCTTCTTCGACCTTTAATTCAGATACACTTGAAAGTGTATGAACTTCTCCTGGTCTTACTGTAACTTCATGTATTACACCGTTAAATTCTTTAAATTCAACAATACCATCTATATGGCAATATACATCTTTTACAACTTCAGTTCCTGCTGTTACGAATGTACCGTTATCTACCATTCTTAAAGTTGCATCTTTGTTTATTTGATGAACTTCTTCCGGTACAAATACGATATTACCTGGTTTTGTAACAATTTGGTTGTCATCAACTTCTATGTCTAAGTATTTTATTTCACCTGAAGATGAAACAGAACACTCATCGTCTATAAGTTCTGCTATAATCATACCGTTTTCAACTGTTGTATCAATAGGAGCCTTAACGATATATTTTTCGCCGGATTTTTTAACAGACCATAATTGTTCTTTTTTAGTTTGTTCAAATGTTGCATTTGAAGGAGCAAGTGAAGCAATAACAATAGTTATTTCTTTACCTGAAACTATTTTATTTATTTTATTCTTTCCGGATTTAATTTCTTCTACAACTAAATCTTCACCATATCTGACTTCACCGCCGTGTTCAGAAATAATAAGAGTTTCAGCTAATCTGTCACCTGCTTTAACTGATTGTTCATCTTTAACAAGAACTTTTGAACCGCCAGGTAG
>CADCNZ010000040.1 GCA_902802935.1 uncultured bacterium
AAAAAACAAATAACTCTCTTCATATAAATATATTATCATAATAAGAAAAAGATTCTATAGATAGATTACCGGAATTATAAGAATTGTTTGTAATCACTCAGCTCATTTATTGACATCATATCTGCAACTCTTGATGCTTTCTTCTGTTGTTTTGTTATATACGCATTCATTAATATTGAAGGGAACGTACTCAGCAAGAAAATACCAAACATTTTTATATTTGCATTGAATTTATCCAGAGACGTAACCGGAGCTTTTTTAAATGCAATAAGTGGTGCAATGAAGCTGCCGATTGCAGTAGATAAGAGTATTATTGGCACAGCAATTGCTTGTCCTAAAGCTTCTATACTTTCTGCATATTTTTGTGAATTTTCATCAATTTTATTAAAGGTCATAAAGGTATTTTTCTGTAATCTTTTGGCATCTTTAATTTGTTCATCAGAGAGTTCAAGTTGTTCGATTGCTTTATATAATTGTTCTTCTTTTGTTTTATTATCTTTTTTAAATTTTTTATATTCTTTATTCTCTTTAAATGACTGAATTAAGAATTTGAATATATTCAATTTTTTTCCTTTTTCAACGGAAACATTTTCCATTTTGCCGGCGACACCGTCATCCACATAAATTAATTCGGAAGGATTTTCTAACAATTCTTTTTTTATTTTATAACGGCCCACTCTTGACGCTTCTTTTTGCAGAACATTTGCAAATATAGAAAAACCTACCATTGAGACAAAGGAAGCCGCATATGAAATTGCTGAAATTTTTTCTGCTGATTTAACCTTAAGAGCCTGAAGAATTCTATGCAGTATGGTAGAAAAAATTCCGCCAAATGCACCTATAGAAATTATCGCAGTTTGAGTTGCCAGTTCAGTATTTTCGGCATAATCTTGTGATGCAATGTCAACTTTTTCGATAATTTTTGTCAGTAATTGCTGGTCTTTTCTCGCTTTAGTTATTTGTTCAGCTGATAATTCTGACTCTTGAATATCATTTGCCGGTTTTATGTCGTTTAAAAATTTAGTGCGCTGTGCTTTGTATTCTTTTGAATCGTAAACCATGTCCTTAATGGTGTTCCAACTATCACTAAACCCCTTTGTTAATTTATTCTTAGGTTTTTCTGGCTTTATTTGCATTGCATTATTCTGAGCTTCAATCAATTGCTCATCTGTTAATACAGCAAATACCTTCGGGTTATTTAGTTCATTCTTCATTGCTTCAAAGCGGCCTTTTCTTGAAGCAGAAACTTCTGTCTTGGCTGCCCATGCCATTAGAGGAAATGATGCAATCAGCCCAACAAGTCCACCAAAGACAGCAGATGCTATTTTAACATATTGATTTTTTCCGCCTTTTTGTGCAGAAGTTGTTAAATTCATTTTTAACGGTTTTTCCAGTGGTTTTAAAATAGATGTTATTATATTATTTATAGGTTTAATTCTGCTTAACAACAACCCTAAAGCAGAACCGCCAAATATTGCGGCATCAAGTCCCAAGCCCACTACATTTTCGGTTGCTACTTCCATATCCTCTGCACGTTTTTGAGAATATTCATCCATTATATCAATAGCTCTTAATAATGTTTTTCCTCTTTGTATATCATCATTATTATTTAATTCCGGATGTGCTTCCAAATAAGCGATTCTCTTCGCCGTTTGAACATCCCGTTTATTTTTCCAATCTGAATAAACGGGTTCATATTTTTTATATAATTTATAATCTCCGAATGTCGACATATTAGAATTAAAAACTGTGAATTTTTTTTTTGCTATTGTCAATTTTATTTTACTTTTATGTCTTTTTATGATGTAATTATACATATTGGTAATTGGAGGAGAGGATATGAAAGCTGAAGAAAGAACATTTGTAGCCATTAAACCTGATGGAGTAAAAAGAGGCTTAATAGGCAAACTTATAGAAAGATTTGAAGATAAAGGATTTAAGATTATTGCTATGAAACTTTTACAAGTTACACCTGAGTTAGCAGCTCAGCATTATGCAGAGCATGTAGGAAAGCCTTTTTATAACAGATTAATTTACTATATTACAAGTGCTCCGATTGTAGCCATGGTTATACAAGGTTATAATGCAGTAGAAAGCGTTCGCCACACGGTAGGTGCAACAAATCCGTTAAACGCTGACGTTGGAACAATTAGAGCTGACTTTGCACAGATTATGGAATACAATGTCATACACGCATCCGATTCGCTAGCAAGTGCAGAACGAGAAATTAATATTTACTTTAAACCGGAAGAAATATATGACAATTGGCAATCTATGTCTGAAATTATTGCTTATGATGAAGAAAGATATAACCAGCAAGGCATATAATTAAAACGAATGTAACACAATAGGTATTGTGTTACATTGGAGTGCATTAATACTAAATAAACAATGATTGAGAATTTAATCAATCATTGTTTATTTATTCAAAGCATTTTCCAAGGCTTTTTCCAGTACTTCAATTTTCGCTTCCAAAACCTTGACCTTTGCAGAACTCTCATCTGATGATACAGACTCTTTTTCTAATTCTCTTTTATACAGATTAATTTTTTCGTTTTTGACATTTAGCTTAAAAAACATTAAAAACATGCCGACACCAATGCCTGCAATAAAAATTCCCAAAAGTTCCCATTTGCCGCTTAAATAGTAATAGCTATAAAAACCCTCCAACAAAGAAACAATTAATAATAAAAAACAATATATTGATTTTTTCATCACTCCTCCTTAAACAAACTAGTATTATTATATTTTAAAAGAAAAATTTATGCTATTATATATGGGGAGAGTTATTAAAATATTACTATCACAAATTAAAGGTAAAACATAATGGGAGACGAAGACAAACAATTTGATGCGACCCCTCAGAAGCTGGAAAGAGCAAGAAAAGAAGGTCAAGTAGTAAAATCAAAAGATGTTTCCACTGCGCTTTCGCTATTGGTCATGTTTAGTTTTATATATGCTCTCTCACCTGTAATATGGAAACTTATTGTTGCCCTCTTTAGGACATTATACGAACAAATACCAAATCAGCACATAGAAAGTATCGGTATTACATACATACTTACAGTTACCTTAATTCCTGCAGTAGCTATTATAGGTTCTATATTATTTGTCGCAGCGTTTATTGCCATTCTTGGTGACTTTATACAAGTAGGTCCCCTTGTTGCCACTGCACCACTGGTTCCTAAATTAGACAAATTGAACCCTACAAAATATTTTAAAAATCTTTTTCAAGTAAAAACATTATTCGAATTATTTAAAAATATTCTTAAAGTTTTCATACTTGGTTTAGTCGGATGGTCAGTATACAGATCTCATTTAGAAAGCATATTGATGTTGGCGGCTATTGACAACCATTTTCAAGTAATGATAGAGTTCGGAAAACTTATAGTTGAATTTATATACAAAGCTTGTATTGCATTTCTAATAATTGCAGCAGCCGACTATGGTGTAACTAAATGGAAGTTTTTAAAAGATCAAAAAATGTCATTTAAAGAAATAAAAGATGAATATAAAAACTCTGAAGGGGATCCGCATGTAAAAGCTGCTCTTAGACAAAGACGTATGCAAATGCTTCAGCAAGGTGCAATGGACTCTGTCCCTGACGCAGATTTTGTTGTCAGAAACCCTACCCACGTGGCATGTGCTCTTAAATACGACGCAGAAACTATGCAATCACCAACTCTTACTGCCAAAGGTACTGAACTTATTGCTAAAAAAATTATTGATATTGCAATTCAACATAACGTTCCAGTAATTGATAATCCACCTGTAGCAAGAGCTCTTTTCAGGATGGTTGATCTTAATCAGCAAATACCGCCTGAATTATACAAGGCCGTTGCAGAAATATTGTTATTTGTTTATGGCTTAAAGAATAAAAATAATTAAACTATTTTTTCATATATATAGTGTAGTTATAAGCCTTGAAAAATAATCAAAATCAAGGTAATATAGAGGGAGATTAGTTTAATTAGAGAAGATGGATAGTAAGACTTTAATCAATCAATACGTAGGAATTGTGCAAAAAATAGCACGAGTTGAACATAGACGTATACCTAACCACATGATTGAATATGAAGAATTGGTTAGTATAGGTATACTTGCCATACAATCTCTGATAAAAGACAAAACAGAAGAGCAGCTTGAGAGATATAATGAAGCTTACATTGGCACAGCTGTAAGATGGGCAATTAGAAATGAATTGCGCCACAGATACAAATGGTACACTCTAAAACATAAAGGGGATGAATCTGATTCTTATGTATCAGATAGCGTCTCTTCAGAGAGCGGTGAAGAAGCATCAGAAGATATGGGATTTTCCATTTCTCCGACAAAAGTCAGAGAGGCGGTATACGAAACAATTTTATCAATTGATGGTTTAGCTGCAGCCGCAACCGACAATGCTTCACCATTTGATTTTATAAAAGATACTTCTGCCATGCCTGATGAACAAGCAGAAATTGTTGAAATGAGCAAACTAATAAAACAAGCTATTGCAAGATTACCTCAAAAAGAAAGAACTGTCGTTGAATATCGTTTTTATAGAAATATGCAAGCAAAAGATATTGCAAATATGATTGGATTATCACCGTCAAGAATCACAAGAATTATTCAATTTTCATTAAACCAAATTAGAGAATATTTAAAAGCAAGAGGCCGAGAAGATTACTAAAAACCCTGAAAGTTTTAAATACTCTCAGGGTTTAAGTTTGTTTCCTATCTTGCCATTTCTTGCTGTAATCTGTCGCAAGGTTCACAAGGTCTAGGTTGTGTCACTTCTCTTTTGCAAGGGTCACATGGAGTTTTCTTTGCGCAAGGGTCACAAGGTGCAGCAGCTCCGGTTGTACAAGGACAATCTTTATTAACCTTAGTTTTGCAGCCGCAGTCAGTTTTCTTCTTTTCACATCTAGGGCAACGTCCCCAGTAAGCAGGATTTAAATCTGACCAAGTAAAAGCACCTGCTTCTTGCGTTCCTATAACTGCTGCCATCCCTATTACAGCTAATACAGATAAAATTCTTTTCATTTCTTACTCCTTATTTTCGTAAAATACGTGTATTTAAAATACATTTTCATTGTAAGAAAATGAAAAAATTTTTATATTGCCCAATTGATTGATAAATCAATTTTTTGATTTATCAATCAGTTTACTATCATTGTTCCAAGCAAAAAGTGAACGTATTTGAGAACCGACTTTCTCTATCGTATGATGCTGTGATTTTTCTCTTAAAGTATGGAATTTTTTACCGCCATTTTGCATATCGTCCATAAACTCTTTTGCATATTCACCATTTTGTATTTCTCTAAGTATATTCTTCATATTAGATTTTACATTATCATCAATAATTCTGGGTCCTCTTGTATAATCTCCGTATTCTGCATTATTAGAAACAGAATAATGCATGTCCTCAATGCCGCCTTGATATATTAAATCTACTATCAGTTTTAGTTCATGACATACCTCGAAATATGCCATGTATGGTGAATAACCGGCTTCTACAAGTGTTTCAAAAGCTTTTTTAATTAAAAAGTCACAACCTCCGCAAAGTACAGCTTGTTCTCCAAATAAATCAGTTTCTGTTTCTTCTTTAAAAGTTGTTTCAATGATTCCTGTTCTTCCGGAACCTATTGCCGAAGCGTATGACAGAGCAACCTCTTTTGAATCTTTGTTTTCATCACTATTTATCGCTATTAATGAAGGAACTCCTGCACCTCGGACGTACTCACTTCTAACAGTATGACCTGGGGCTTTTGGCGCAACCATAATAACACTTACCCCTTCAGGAGCTTTTATATAACCGTAATGAATATTAAACCCGTGAGAAAACATTAAGTATTGTCCCCTTCTTAAATTAGGTTCAATTTGTTCTTTATATACTTGCGATTGTACTTCATCCGGAATTAATATTTGAACAACATCCGCGTATTTAACCGCATCTTTGACTGACAAAACTTTTAATCCGTAATCCTTTGCTTTTTGCCATGAAGCACCGCCCTCTCTTAGTCCAAAAACAACATCACAACCTGAATCAACAAGATTAAGTCCCTGACCGTATCCTTGTGAGCCAAAACCTATTATAGCTATTTTCTTGGTTTTTATAAGCTCGGTATCTATGTCCTTATCCATATAAATTTTTAAATCGCTCATTTTACACTCCTTATACGAATACAATTTTACATCAAAAATACATATTGTTAATAAATAAAGAGGAGACTTTTTATGTCTCCTCTTTATTAAAAATTTTTATTTATATTTTTCTAATTTCCCCAAGCTTTTGTTGTAATAGTTTGAAAACCAAGTATATTTTCTCTATGTACATCATAACCTGCCAAAGAACGAATTCCGCCATTTTTCATAGCTGCCCTTACGGAACAATCACCAACCGATACAATATACCATATATTTTTACATGTTGCAGAACCCTGTTTAGAAGCTACTGCAGTTGTGTATCCGCCGCCTGGTGTTGTTGACCCATTGTATATAAAACCACCTAGGAATTCAGCATTGACTGATGCTGCAGAAAATAATAATAATGTAGTTGCAAAAATAAACCTTTTCATACATTCTCCTTATTTTTCGGGCAAAGCCCGTGAGTTACATTAATAATTATTCAATTGTTTCATTTTGTGCATCTATTAAAGATGTCTGCTCTCCTTGAGACATGTCTTCAATCGCACAACCTGAATCTGAAGAATTTGAATCATCTTCGTCGTCTGTATTTACAATTTTATTTACAGAAACTACCGAATCATTGTCAACAAGATTTTGTGCTCTTACGCCAGTTGCAGGTCTGCCTTGACAAGATATATCTCCTGCTTTAATTCTTGTTACAATTCCATTAGCTGTTACAAGCATTATTTCATCTTTTTCTTCAACTATGGTCAAAGCTACTAACCTTGATGCATTAGATTTAAATTTAGTAGCTATTAATCCTATACCGCCTCTGTTTTGTGAACGGAATTCAGAAAGTTTGGTACGTTTTCCAAATCCGTCTGATGTTACAACAAGTAAGTCTGCATCATAATTTCTCGGTACTATATCACAACCGATAATTGTATCAGCTGATCTTAATTTCATTGAATTTACACCGCGAGCACTTCTTCCAAGCGGTCTCAAATCTGCGATTGGGAATCTTATTGCCATCCCGCAAGAGGTCCCGATTATTATTTCGTCATTTGGATTAGCAAGTTTAACCCAGTTTAATCGGTCATTTTCTTCAAGAGAAATCGCAATTATACCGCTTCTTCTAATGTTTGCAAAATTATCAAGTTCTATTCTCTTTATATAACCTTTTTGAGTTAACATAATCAAATTCAAGTCATGAGAGAAATTACTTACAGGAACAACCGCAGTAATTTGTTCTCCTTGTTCAATCGGAAGAACATTAACTATCGGAAGTCCTTTTGACTGTCTGCCGCCTTCAGGGAAATCATATACATTTAAACTGTATACAATACCTTTTGATGAGAAGAACAGTACCTTGTCATGCATCATTGCGGTAAAGAAGTGTTGAATATCGTCATCCTCTTTAGTCTTTATTCCGGCTTTACCTCTTGTAGCACGATTTTGTCGCTCAAACGTATCAAGAGAAATACGTTTTAAATATCCTTGATGAGTAATAAATACTGCCATTGGAGTATTCGGTGTCAAATCTTCTATAGTAACTTCTCCTTGTTCAGGAACAATTTGAGTACGTCTGTCATCACCGTATTTTTCTTTATCTTCAAGAAGTTCACCTTTGATTATATCAAGCACTTTTTGTCTGTCTGCCAAGATAGCTTCATACTCGGTTATTTTCTTTAAAAGTTCATCATACTCAGACTTAATCTTGTCTTGTTCTAACCCTGTTAACCTTCTTAATTGCATTTCTAATATCGCATTTGCTTGATCAACATCTAAACCATATCTGCTCATTAATCCGACACGGGCATCATCTGTTGTTTTCGATTTTTTAATAAGCTCAATTACATCATCTAATGAACCCAACGCAATCAACAAACCTGCTAATATATGAGCACGAATTTTAGCTTTTTTAAGATAAAAAATAGTTCTTCGTGTAACAATTTCAACTCTGTGTTCAACAAACTCATTAAGAACCTCATATAAATTAAGAAGTCTAGGTTGTTTGCCGCATAGAGTTACCATATTATAACCGAATGTAGTGCACAGCTGAGTATACTTAAACAAGTTATTTTTAACTACTTCAGGCTTTGCATCACGCTTCAACTCTATAACAATTCTCATTCCTTCTCTGTCAGATTCATCTCTCAGATCCGATATACCATTAATCTTTTGCTCTTTTACCAAATCTGCTATTTTTTGAATAAGCATTGATTTATTCACTTGATAAGGAATTTCTGTAACTATTATTGCAGTTCTTGATTGCCTGCCGGCTCCTCCTGGTATTTCTTCAATCGTAGCAACTGCAGACATTTTAATAGATCCTCTTCCTGTCTCGTATGCTTGTTTTATGTCATTAATACCAACTATTGTTGCAGCAGTCGGAAAATCCGGACCTTTAATATATTCCATAAGTTCCGGTACTGTTATTTGAGGATTGTCGATTAGTGCAATTGTACCGTCGACGACCTCTCTTAAATTGTGAGGAGGCACATTTGTTGCCATACCTACAGCGATACCTGATGAACCGTTTAAAAGAAGCATCGGAAGTCTTACAGGAAGTACAGATGGTTCCTCTAAAGAACCGTCAAAGTTAGGCTCAAAATCTACTGTTTCGCAATCTATGTCAGCAAGCATTGATGTTGTTATCTTGTGCATTCTTGCTTCTGTATAACGCATTGCAGCAGCGCCGTCACCATCAACAGAACCGAAATTACCATGCCCGTCTACTACTAAATATCTTGTGTTAAAGTCCTGAGCCAATCTGACAAGTGCTTCATATACAGAACTGTCACCATGAGGGTGGTATTTACCAAGAACTTCACCGACAATTCTGGCGCATTTTTTAAAAGGTTTATCAGGTGTCATACCTAATTCATTCATTGCGTATAAAATACGTCTGTGAACAGGT
>CADCNZ010000041.1 GCA_902802935.1 uncultured bacterium
AATAGGGATTCGAACCCTAGGTACGCTCGCACGTACGACGGTTTTCAAGACCGCTCCAATCAACCACTCTGGCATTCCTCCATACGTATCAATTGGCTACCTGTCTATACTAACCCAAACATTTTTGATTGTAAAGCCATTTTGTTATTTTTCTGTAATATGAATTTTTGTTAATATTTTTATTTTTTACACAAAAAACAGGCAATTATTTATCATATATATACTTTATATACATGAGGATTATCATGATATTTTGCCACTCTAACAATTTACTATTTAATTATACCGGTGCATTTGGAATGTACGGGGCACTTCCGTGCGGAAATCCGTTTAGTGGCTCTAATGTGTTGAAAAATTTAGTGTTTGGATTTACTGCAGGTTTGATGCAAGGTTTAAGATGTTTTAACCCGTTTATGATGAATTCGGATTACTTATTATACAGTTATCCGAGTGTATATCAGAACCTTGGTTTCTATAGGTATAGTGATTATACTGCACCTATGCCGTCTTTTGAAAGTGCAATTATGCCAAATAATAACTCAAATGTTTGCAATATTTTTGACGGCTTAAATGATTCTAAATTTAACTTTGGTAATAATTCTGTAGGATTTGATACTTTTAATTTTAGCAATGGAGCTTTCGGCAGTACATTTAAAGTTTCATCTTCTAATAATGCAAATAATCCAGAACCTCAAAAGGTTGATAAAGTAACTCAATCCCAAGGAACAGAAGTAAAGGATGGAACTCCTAAAACAGTCGATGGAATTGATTATGGTGTTTTTGGTAAAGATGCCGAAAAAGTGAAAAAATTGCGTCCAGAGATGCAGAAAAAAGTTGAGTTATTGTATAAATTTAGTAAAAATAAAGACTGGAATATTACGCTGGTAAGCGGTTTTAGATCGCGTGAACAGCAAGAAGCTTTATATAAAGATAAGTTAGCCGGTAAGAAAAAATGTGCTGTAGCAAAACCCGGCACATCAAGGCACGAATATGGATGCGCTGTTGACTTGGCAATAAATGGCAGTTCAAAAAATGGTAATCCAAAACTCAAAGAGTTGGCAAAATATGCTAAATCTATTGGGTTAAGTTGGGGTGGTGACCATTTTAATGAAGATTGGCACTTCGATATAGATCCTAAAGTTACCCCTAAAGGTTAAAATGGCAAAAACGATTAAAGCTGCGATGATAAGTGTAAGTAAGAATTGAATGCTCAGCATACATCAAAATTTGACGAGAATATGTTATGAGCACTAATTAATATCAACTATTGTACTTAAACCAATTTTCTCGTTGTCTAGCTTTAATCTCTCTGAGCTTGACTACCATCTTTATAATACCCTTGTTTTTAATTTCGCGTGCTCTATTTGGTGTTATACATAAGTCGTCTGCAATTTCTTCAATGGAGTAACCGTCCATATATTTATTTAATATAGTAGCTATTTTTTGATTAATACCTTTAGTGATTTGCATAAGTTCTTCAATTCGTTCCCTTGGAGTTTCGTTCATAAACTTATATGAATAAGCAAAGGATTCTTTTTTAGATAGTTCGTGCAATTGCTTGTCTGCGGTAGATATTAGTTCGTCTTGCCCAGGTGTCATATAATCTAATCTCTGTATTAGTCTTGTTACGGCTCGATCTTCTGAACCCAGAGTTTTTAATGACTCGAGAATTTTTATGTACATTTCTTGTAAAAAATCTGCAGCACTGTACTTGTTACCGGCTTTTAGAGCAGCTTCATTTCTTAAGTAGGGTGTGAAAATATCAAGTATTTGAGTGCTCAATTCTTTTGACGGAGCTCCTGAATAACTCCTCATCAGAGTGCCAATTTTATTAGCTTCTTTTCGCGGAAGCTTGATAGCTTCAAAATTTAAGGTATTATTTGTATGATTTATTTTCATACCAGTATAAAAAACTGTAAAAAGTTTTTTTGCTAGTAAAATTCATGCCGCAAAAAAACTTTTTACCATTTTTATTATTAATATAATGAACACCGTTAAAAATCAAAGAATATCATTTCAACATTTTGTCCCGACTGAACCTTTGGTTAAGGCGGCGTTGGGAATTCATAAATTTGAGGATGCAAAATTATTAAATAATAGTGTTGGAATTATGACAAGCGGTCATATAAGTTTTTATAAGCGTGCAATTAATATCGCAAAAAATATTCTTGAAAAAAATCCAGAACTCAGAATCTTAATTGACGAAATTGCTGAAAATACATCAGTAGAACAACAATTAGATAGGATTAAAAACTATGTTCACAAGTATGGTGAATGCATTGATGTAGTTATTTAAAACATTATAAATGAGTATGCCAATCTATTTCTTTTTCACCATGTGATTTTAAAAAGTCATTGCATTCTTTAAACGGATTGTATAATGGGCTCATAAAAGCGGGGGCTTCATATTCAGAACCTTTATAAATTCCTTTTCTGCAAGCTCCGTAATTGTTGGAAGGATGTGACGAGCGTAAAATTTTAATATTAGTATTTTTAAATTCTGAATCTTTTTTATAATGGAGCTGATTGACTTCATTTGCAGGACATCCCCAAAGCATAATAATTAAAGGCTCTCCACGATTTTTCTTATAATCAATTAGTTTGTTTATTACATAATTAACCACAGGCTTCCAAAATTTGTTCCAAGCTTTGGTGGTATTTTTCTCAGTAAATGTTAATGATGTGTTTAGAAGAAGTACACCTTGTTTTGCCCAACAAGTTAAGTCAGTGCATGTGTTTTCAATTTTGTAAGCATCATTTATCTTTGAAAACATATTACTTAAAGAGTCTTCTGCTGTTAAATTTTTTCTAAAAGAGAAAGAAATTCCTTGAGCTCTATCAGGGTTTGGATAAGGATCTTGCCCTATAATTAACACTTTTGTTTTATCAAGAGGTGTAAGCTCCAGTGCATAAAAAATTCCGGAGTTATCACTCTCTTCCGGAAGGATGTGTTTTCCGGCACTTTGGTATTCAATACTCTCAATAATATCATTATATTCCTTTTGTTTATCAAGCTCCCAGCTCTTATCCGGTATATGTTTAAGTTTAAGCATTTGTTTCATCCTCTCTTAAATATTATACAACAGCTTTTTATTTTACAAAAATACAGACAATTAGTGAATTCTAAAATAGAGCAATGGCGCTATAATCTGATAGAGCTAAAACACAGTACAAATGTTAATTTTTGGTTAAAAAATGACCTTTTTTATAAAAACAGATTAATAATATAAGTGTAGTTGATAAGCAAGTAAAAATTGAAAGGAGTAAATTATGAAATTCTTAGTAAGACAAACACCGGACAATTTTATTAAATCCGTAAATGATGAAATCAGTTCTATTTTGAACAGACACTTTGACGACTTGTACCCTGATTACGGTGAAGATATGGATAAGTTATCAATGCCTGTAGAACTCGCTGACAAGAAAGACGAATATGACGTTCGCGCAGAACTTCCTGGAGTTAAGAAAGAAGACTTAGATATTGACTTGAATGACGGATATTTAACAATAAGAGCAAAAAAAGAGTCTGAAAAAGTAGAAGATGACAAGTGTTACAGAAAATCAGAGTTTAAGTATGGTGAATTTTCTCGTTCAATCTATCTTCCTCAAGAAGTTGATTCTGAAAAAATTGACGCAAAACTTGAACACGGCATATTGAAAATCAGAATCCCGAAACTAGAAAAAGCAAAAGAATCTGTTAAGAAAATTGTTGTTAAATAAGGGGTAAATGGGTAAAGGGGTAAAGTGGTAAATGGGTTATGCACTCAAATGACAAAAAATATATAACTCCTTTAAAACAGAAAAATTAAAAAAGGCGCGAGCATTTTGCTCGCGCCTTTTAGATTAAATATTTTTTAGATAGTCATAAAACTTTTTAAGTCCATCTCTATATGAGGTAAAGTGAAAATCCGGAATTTCCGAAAGCAGCCTTGCATTATCCCCTGTGTATTCGTTTCCGAGTTCATTTGTTTTAAATTTTATTTCTGATTTATAATCGCTAATTTCGTTTACTATTTCTGATATTTCAGAAAGTTTAATAGATTCTGTAGGTGTTATATTTATAATATTTTTACCTTTCCAGCCCTTTGTGACAAAATGCCTTATAATTTTGCACATATCTTCTACGAAAAGATAGTCAAAAACTACATTTTTATTAATTTCTATAGGTTGGTGTTTTAGGTTTTGCGTTATTGCGTAAGTAGGGAATCTGCTTTCTTTTTCTCCATAACCGTAGCAGGCAAATATATTTAAGCAAAGCACATCCTCTCTATCTTTTATTTTGTCTGCAATGAGCATTTTTGACTTGCCGTAAAGGTCTTGCGGAATACATTTCCCGAGTTCATCTTCTTTAATTTTCTTTATAGGTCTTGATTTATCATACATTGCGCCTGAACCAAAAAGAATCATTTTAGTATCTTTTCTTTTGTTTTTGAGCAGGTTGTCTACCATTTTTAAGTTTTCGTCAACAGTTGTAGATTTATCTTCAACCCCTCGGATGCCTCCCACGGTACCGCAATGAATAATAAAATCTATATTATTTTCTTTGAAATATTTTTGAACAGCATCAAAATTTGTACAATCCAGCTCATAACTTCTTGGATGCAAAATATTGAATTCTCCTTCCAGATATTTTAATAAATTTTTCCCTATAAATCCGCCTGAGCCTGTAATTAATATATTCATTATGACCTCACAGGATATTTACCGCTTTTCACAACAATAGAGTACATTTTTTTATTAATACCTTGGCTTTTGAATGATTGAGCTATTTTTTCATAAAGCTTCATTGTAAAAATTATCACATCAAAGTCTGCATTTCTGATTTCAGATGGTTTCACCGCTTTATAACCAAAGCATTCCGTTTCATTAGAATCTTCAAATCGCCTGTCAGAAATTCCTATTATATTCAATTTTGTTAAATCATATTTTTCTGTGACAACTTCTGCAGTAAGTCCTGCGCCATACAAAAGTACTTTTTTACCCTTAAGCTCTTTGGATAATTTATCAATGTATTTTTGTTCTTTCAGAGTTTCAAGATACTCTGTCCATTCTTGCTTTGTAAGCATTTCATAGAATTTGTAGTCTTTTAAAGATAAATTTACTTCTAAAAATGCGAGAATAAATTTAAATTTTTGTTTTATATTCAGCATCTTAAATATTCTGCAAAGGTTTTCTTTATAATTGTTGTAGTAGAGCTTATTTTGAACCATAACAGTTTTAAATAATTCATACAACGATTTATGTTCATGTCTTGTCCCGTCAATTATTTCTGCTCGATTTTTTTTATCTTTTATAAGCTCCATGGACGCAAAATATCCGACTGACCAAAAAATATATTTTCTGGAATCCGGCAGGTCATCAAGCTCGAACCCTCTTGTAAAAGAACGGTTATGATTAGGATTATGACCGATTTTTATAATACTTTTGTTTACGACGTATATTTTTTTCTTGTCATTAATAACTTTTGCAATAATTGAGAGATGCGGGAAAATGTTTTTAATTTCATCATAAATATTTTCTGCAATAGTCGGGGTTATTAATGATGTTTTATATATAACACCCGAAATCAGTGCTGCATTATAATATATTTGAGAAATATCCTCTGTAGAACTCATTGTCATTATGGCGTCATAGCCTTGCTCCATTGCAAATTCGACTTCATTCATGCTTGTCCAATCAAAAGTGTCATTATCTGCAAGAACCCAAACATATTCTTTTTGTGGAATCTCTGCAAATGCTTTTGCTATGTTTGCACATCCGCCTATGTTAACGCGGTTTATAATCTGCTTAAGATTAGGATATTTTGTGCATAAAGGATTCACAAGCTCTGTTGTTCCGTCATCTGACGCATTATTCAAGATTGTTATATCACAATCTTTTATCGGAGAATTTTCTGCAAAAATTTCATCTAAAACTTTTGCCAAATAATCCTTGCGATTGTATGTAATAAGTACTATATCAAGCTTTTCTCTCAAACTCATGTAAATATTCTATAACATTTTGATTTTTTGCACAAATAAATTTAAAATTGAAAATGTAAGGAGAGATAAATATGATATCAATATCTACAAATACGTTTGATTTTTGGAGAAATAAAGAAAAAACTCTGCGATGTTTTTATATGGTGCAGGGGTAATTTCAGAATGTATAGTCGAACTTGTCAAACAAGCAAATATTAAAATCGACGGATTTATAGATAGGGATGTTAATAAGCAGTCACACTATTTTAACGGGTATAAAATATATTCTCCCGAAGATATAAAAAATAATTTTAAAGATAAAAAAATAAAAGTTTATATAACAATAAATAATACTTGGTCAGCAACTAATTTTTTAGAACAAAATTTTAATAATATTGAAGTTTATATGCCACCAATTGAGGATGCATCTGTTGTAGGTGTACAAGATGAGCCTTCTATTAATAAAGGTCTTGCTCCTTTAAGGAATTTATGTCTTAAAAGAAAGGACTTTACTCTTATTGCTAATACTTGTGCGGCATCAAGAATATATCAGATGTGTGATTGTGAGTATGAGACTCCTTTTGTTGCAGTTATCATAAAACCGGATGAATACCTTAAATTGTGTCAAAATTTAAAAGAATATTTAAAATATGAACTTAAATTTGTAAGATATGAAGAATGGTTTTTAACTAATAAATATCATACATTATGCAAATTAGGAGATGTGGAAATCAAATTTATCGGGCGTCACGATTTTGAAAAATGCAAAAATGATTGGGATAATAGAGTGGAAAGAATTAATTATGAAAATTTGTTTTTAATATATGAAAATACTCACTACAGACCAACAATAGATTTTTATGAAAAATTTTTAGAAATACCGTATGGTACAAAACTAATACTCCAGCGAGATGTACATTTGTCGGTTAAGCATACAATATGTACTGTTGATTATGCCAATTTATTTAATCCCAGTTTTGTTATAGAAAAATGGTTTAGACTTACAGATTTTCTGAATCACGATGCAGTGTATTAGAGCTTATTTTAATATGTCTGTTTTTATGATCAAATAAAAACATTTTGCAAAGTGAATAACTTTCTCACATACCGGTACCAATATCGGCGACAGTATAAACTGTATTTTTTGCCAAAGTGATAGCCCCAAATAAAAATCTATTAAATTGGGTAAATATTTATAGCTTGTATGCCATACAGCATTACAACTATATAAAAATGATTTATTAAGCCATAAATATTCATTACATTTATGTCGGTATTTTTTATCATTTATTGTCTTATAAACATTTACATATGATACTAATAAATCTATATTTTTTTGCTTGTGATGAATCTCGTTTTTATCCAACCCTTTTGTAAAATCTCTAAATGTTCTTTCTAAATTTTGTATTACAATTCTTTCCGATATAACTTCATAATTATCAAGTTTATTGTTATTTATCATGGAGCATATTATTGCTAAATGAGGAAAAGATTGATAAATGTTCATATAGGCATTTTGTATAATTGTACTTGTTATCAAAGAAGTTTTATATATTCCTGTCGGTAAAAATGCAAGTTCATTTACTATGTTATATTTGTTTATGTTTTCTGAATCTTGAACATGGGAAACGAGTATTAAATCTTTCTTGTTCTCAATAGCATTTTCGACATTTTGCCATCCTTTGAAACTGTATAAATCATCATCACATATAATCCAAAAATACTCTTTATTTTTTTGAACTGCAAGTTCTATTGCTCTACATATATTCGCATTTCCTCCAATATTAATAATATTTTTTATGTGCTCAATATTTGGAAAATCTTTTTGATACTTTTCAACAAGTTCTGCTGTTCCATCATCAGAGGCATTATTTAAAATGGTTATGTCAAAATTTTTTATTGGCGATTCTGAATTAAAGATTTGATTAAAAGTATCGTTTAAAAGTTTTTTCCGATTATATGTAATTAAAATAATTTGTAATTTATCTTTTATCATACTGAATCCTTTTTATTCGAAAAGTAGTGAAAAAATATTCTTTTTTAATAGTGGTAAAATTTTTATATCGGAGTTCTTTAAATATTTTGAATATAGTTCTTCAAATATCGGAATAACTCTTTTTGTTGTTACTATAATATAATCCGGATTTAATTCTATAATATCGTCAGGTGAATATAATTTATAACCGCAAACATCTTTTATTTTGTGAACTTGACTAAAATGCTTATCAACAACCCCTATAACGTTGATGCCAGATAAATCAAAGTATTCGTTCACAAGTTTAAAAAAAAGTCCTGAACCATAAAACAATACTTTTTTATTTAAAGAAATTTTTTCTAAACGTTTTATTGAACTTTCAATATTATGTTTTAATAAATATTCCATGTTAATGTTTGAATCTACTATATTTTCATTAAATAATATTTTTATATCAATATTATCTTTTTTCAAAGCATCTAATATATCATAAGCAGCATTTCTACCCATTACACTTGTAATTAGAATAGTATCAAATTTCTCTTTTGCAATGTTTTTTAGCTTTATGTTTCTTATTCCATACCAAAATGGTATATTTTTAGATTTTTTAGACGGACAAAAACAAACAATATTTGTATTATTTTTAATTTTGTATAATTTATTAAGCTTGGTAAACCCCCCTGTCTCTCCGTATATGAGAACATTTTTTCCTTTAAGCTCAGAGATAACGTTATTAGTATTTTCTATAAAATCTTTTCTTGAGGTTTTCCACTTAAAGTATTCTTCTAGCATATAATATTCCCCTCATATTCGTTTCTGTCCAAGAACGGAAACATATCTTCCAAACTGGGTGAAACTATTGTTCCGTCTTCCAGTTTTCTTGATGACAATTTTGGTACAAAACCGTATTCTTGAACAGTTTTTACCTCACACAAAATAGCACCGTCTGTTTCCAATGCTTTTTTTATATCATCTTCCATTGTTTCAGGATTGGTTATTTCAACCGATTTTATTCCAAAAGCTTTTGCAACCGCCATAAAGTCAGGAACGCTTACCCCGCTGTCTGCTCCTGAAGCAGTCATGTGACCGTCGAAGAAATTCTTTTGGCTTTGTCTTATTGAAGAATATCCGTTATTATTTATTACAAATATTTTTATTGGCAGATTATTGTGTTTTATAGTCTGAAGCTCTTGAATATTCATCATTATCGAGCCGTCTCCTTCAAGACAAATAACTCTTCTCTTTCCTGCCTCGCGGCATACTCCGATTGAAGCAGGAAGCGCATATCCCATAGAAGCATCCCCGCCGTTTAAGATAAAACGCTCTCCCTTTTTAACAATTGCATTTTGAAATGTACAAACACAAGCTGATCCGTTTGCCATTACTAATATATCATTCTCCTCCATGCATTTTGTAAGTGCGTAAGTAAAATGATACGGCTCTATCTTATCTTTTTGTACTGTTTCCGGATGATTAGCAAATGAATATTTATCCTTTAATCTTTGACAGAATGATAACCAATCGCTGCTCATTTTAATATTCTGCATTGAAATCTGTTTATTGAATTCGGGAATAAAATCTTTTAAATCGGCACAAATTGCTATATCCGGTTTAACAAGGGGTTTTTTAAGCTCCGCTTCGTCTATATCAACAACAATTTTGTATGCATTTTTTCCAAAATTTTCCCAGTTATAACTAACTTGGCGTATGTTATTTCTTGTCCCTAAAAACAATATCAAATCAGCATTTTGGAGCGCAAAGTTTCCTGCCCTTTGTCCGATTGTACCAATTCTACCTATGTAATGTGGATTATCGGATTCCATCAAATCAAAACCGTTAAAAGTTGTTACAACAGGTATTTTTACCTGTTTAATCAACTGCTTAAATTCTTCAATCATTCTTGCAAGCCTAATCCCATGACCTGCAACAATTAGAGGTCGTTTTGAAGAATTAAGTTTGTCTAAAACAGTTTTTACATCAAATGTTTGTTTTGTTGGTTGTTCTGGTACAAACTCAATCAAATCATTTTCTTCAATTATCGCTGATTGTACATCAATCGGAATATCAAGCCATACAGGACCAAACCTGCCTGTTGTTGCTTCATAGATTGCTCTATCCAAATGATATTTTATTTCATTAGGCTCTTTTATACAAACCGAGTACTTCGTCAAAGGCTTAACAACAGAAATTATATCAACTTCTTGATCACCAAGCTGTCTTGTTGGAATTTTACAGTTATCAAGCATTGTTCTACGTTTAACTTGCCCTGAAATATAAAGAACCGGAACAGAATCCGTCCATTCTCCAAAAACTCCGTTAAGGCAATTTAATCCGCCTGGACCGGTTGTGATATTTACTACTGAAAGCTTTTGTTCAACTCTTGCATATCCTTCTGCAGCTATTGCGCAAGCTTGTTCATGGTGGCAAGCGGTATAAGAAAAAACTCTTCCGAGGCTGTCATTCAAAAACATTGCTCCGCCTCCGGAAACCATAAATATATGATTAACGCCAAATTCTTTTAATCTTTTTGCAACATAATCAGATAATTTTATTTTTGACATAATTCCTCTATTGAATTTATAACTATATCTGCGTTTTCTATCAAAGGTTTTTTATTATCGCCATATCCCCAAGTGGCTGCAACGGCAACAACGCCTGCAGATTTAGCGGCTTTCATATCAGATACTGCATCTCCAATCATACAAGTTTCCGATTTTTCGAGATTATATTTTTTCAAAATATCTATAATCATTTCTTCCTTTGTTATGTGTTTTTCAAACTTATCGATTGTGTATATTTCTTCAAAACAATCAAATCCAAATTGCTCAATTATGCGCATAGTAGGCTTTGTCGGCTTAAACGTTGCCATAAACAATCTTTTACCGTTTTGTTTTAGCTTGGTTAAAATTTTATAAACACCACCGTAAACTTCGCTTATATCATTTTTGTCATTGTCATAAAGTTCTCTAAAATTATTGACTATTTCTGATATTTTTAATTCATCTTCAAGCTCCGGTGCAAGTAGTTTTATAATTTCTTTAAGGGGCGGTCCTATTACATTATGGTTAAGCCTATTTTTATCCAGCGGATAATTAGATTGCAGAAAAGCTTTTTCCATACACAATAGAACTTCCTTTGATGAATTTATAAGTGTGCCGTCTAAATCAAAAATATAATTATTCATAAAATCCGCCTGCATCTCTTATTGCGTCTTTATAGCGCATTTCAAGCATATTTAGTCTTTTATCATCCTCTTTTATTATCATTCCGTAAAATTCACGCTTGTTTTTTAGCCACATTAATTCAAATCCTACAGCCTTTAAAATCCCTTTACCTGCATTTTTATCTGTTAGACTTTTTGGCGCATCAAATATTATTTTTCTTGTTTCGTATCTTGAAAGATATGGAAGTTTTTGGAAAAACGGTAATGAATGAGCTGAAACTCCTCCACCGATAACAAAATCTTTATTTGATTGTTTAATTTTTTCTGACATTGTTTTTGCAATTTCAAGAATTTTATCAGAATTAATATCCTCTCTGTCCATTCCCATAGAACCTGTCATATCAACCCTTCCAAAGACTATTCCGTTTATGCTGGAATAGTCAGGGGAATTAATCATTGCTTGAAGATTTGAATAGCCGGTTTCTGTTTCTATATTAATCAAAAACTTCATCTCTGAGCGTTCTTCTTCAGGAAAAACAAATTTCGCAGCATTGACATATTTTTTCATGGCATAAGGAGTTTCTATCATCGGTGCAACAATTGCATTTACTCCGATTGTCCTTGCATCATACATATCTTTAATAGCCTCGCACCCGCCAATTTTTATTGTTAAATCAAGCCCAGCTTTTGTTATCACTTCTTTAAGCCTAAGAGCCTCTTCTAATCTTGTTCCTTCCGCTTCAAATTCAGCCTTAACGGCAACGACATGGTGATTCTCTTTCAAATCTTTTAAGGTATCAACCATTTTTTTCTCAAGTGTATTCATATAAAATCCTCAGTTAGTAACACTATTTTATTTATTTTCTTCTATAAATTTATGTATTGTTTTTGAGATTTTATCGATCTCATTTTCTCCGAGTGCCGGATACACTCCTACCCAGAATGTGTTATTCATAATATAGTCTGTATTAGGAAGAGCTTTATAATCGTCTTCTGTCAAATCTTTTGATGATTTTAATTCACTATTATTAATTCTAAGAGTTATATCATTTTCAATAAAGCTTGGCTGCCTAAGAATATTACCGGCAAAAAGTTGTCTTGTTCCAACTCCGTTTTTTTCCAAATATTCGACCATACCTTGTTTTGTAAAATTCTGATTTTCTTTTACTGTAATCAAAAACCCAAACCAAGAAGGTTCTGCTTTTTCAGGGATTAATGGAAGTGTAATATATTCTTTTAAATCAGAAAGCTTTTTGTATAATAATGAAAAATTGTCTCTGCGTTTCTGTATAAAATTATCAATTTTTTCTAACTGTGCCAAACCAATTGCAGCCTGCCAGTCAGTAATTTTCATATTATATCCGATATGAGAATAAACGTATTTGTGGTCATAACCGTAAGGAAGTTTGCCAAACTGTTGTTCAAATCTGCAGTTACACGTATTATCGTGTCCCGGTTCGCACCAGCAATCACGTCCCCAATCTCTATAAGATTTAGCAATTTTATTCAAAAGAGAATTATTAGTTATAACAGCTCCTCCCTCTCCCATGGTTAGGAAATGGGCAGGATAAAAACTCAAAGTGCCTATGTCTCCTATCGTTCCTGTTAATTTACCATTATATCTTGCCCCCAGAGCATCGCAATTATCTTCAATCAGCCACAAATTATATTTTTTACATAATCTTTGAATCTCTCCTAAATCATAGACATTCCCCATTGTATGGGCAAGCATTATAACTTTTGTTTTTGGAGTAATTGCAGCTTCAATTTTTGAAGAATCAATATTACATGTTTCTATTTCACAGTCCAAGAAAACAGGCACTAAGCCAAGTGTAACTATAGGATTTATTGTAGTTGGGAATCCTGCAGCTACTGTTATTACCTCGTCTCCTTTTTTTACTTGTCTGTCTCCAAGCTTGTATGACATTAAAGAAGATAGGGCTATAAAATTGGCGCTTGAGCCCGAATTTACTGTTATACAATGATTAACACCCATATATTTTGCGAGTTTTGATTCAAATTCGTTATTAAATCTGCCTGTTGTAAGCCACATGTCGAGAGAGGCATCTATCATGTTTGAAAGCTCTTCAAATCCTAAAAGTTTACCGGAAGGAGGAATGTATTTTAGCTCTTTTTTCTTTTTATAAACTCCGTTCCAATAAAGTTTCGCTGCTGATTTTACCAGATTCCTAAGTATTTTTTCTTTAATACTCGCCATGTTCTCTCCTATAATATGTATCTTAGATCATACACATTTTTGTTTTTAAATAAATTTTTATTTTTAATGAATTCTTTCCAACCTGTTGCAATGACTATTGTGTCAGAGACTTTTATAGCATCTTCTAAAGTATTTGCATATTTTATCGGAAGGTTATATATCTTGTCAAACAGTTCATTTGCCAAAGGATCATAGGCTATTATATTCTTAAAACCTGACTTTAAAAGCAGATTAATTATCTCGTAAGCAGGCGTTTGTCTAACATCGTCTGATTCCGGCTTAAAAGATAATCCTAAAACTGTTATTGCATCTGTTTTATTTATATCTGCAGAAATTTTAGAAATCCAGTGAGGCTTTATTTCTGAATTTACTTTAAGCACATTCTTTAAAATTTTTGAGTCATATCCGTACTCTTCAGCCTTTGCAACTATTGCTTGAGTATCTTTTGGAAGACAATACCCTCCAAACCCGCATCCCGGATATGCATATGTTTGCATATTAGCAGGATTTCCATACCATCTTTTATCTTCGTGAAAAATTTTAAATGCTGATTTTACATCTATCCCGCCTATATGATCCGCAATAATTGACATTTCGTTTGAGTAGCTTATTAGTGTCGCTAAAAAAGTGTTTGAAAGATATTTGATAAATTCTCCTGTATTTAAAGAAACAAAATGAATCGGAACATTAAAGTTTTTGTATATCTCTGTCATTATAGATTTTGTATACTCATCGTCTGTTCCTATTACAATTCTATCAGGATTAATAAAATCATCCCAGGCATGTCCTTCTCTTAAAAATTCAGGATTATTAGCCACAAAAATATCTTTTCCGGCTTTAAAACCTTTTTTTTCAATATAAGGAATAATCTCTTTAGCTGTTGTTGAAGGTGGTATTGTAGATTTTGTTATAAGAATTTTCTTATCTTTTTTATCAATAGTACTTAGTATTTTGTCAATTGCAGATTTAATGTATTTTAAATCCGCTTTGCCATTAGCATCAGAAGGTGTACCAACGCATAAAATTATAACTTGTGCGTCTTTTACGGCATTTTCTATAGATGACGCGAGTTTAAAGTTATTGCCTAAATGTTTTTCTAAAACTTCTTGCAAACCATCTTCAAAAAAGGGCAGTTTTTTATTTGATATTAATGCAGCTTTTTCAGAGTTTATATCATAACCAAAAACTTGATTACCTTTTTCACAAAACCCCAGAGCTGTCGTAAGTCCCACAAAACCTAAACCAACAACCGCTATCATTATTTTAGCCCCTCCTCATTTATATATTTTAGAAATCTTTCAACACCGTCTTCTACGTATATTGAAGGTTTATAATCCAATATTGTGCGAGCTTTTTCTATAATAGGGCATCTTCTGTTAGGATTATCTGTCAAATAATTTTTTTCTTCTGATTTTTGATAGATAACTTTTCCGGTGTAATTAAATAATTTTCTGCCCTTTTCTGCATATATGTTAGCCAACTCCAATATTGAAATTTCCGGCTTATCAATTCCAATATTAAATACATCAAAAGTGCCATGTAAAAGTACTTTTAAATATCCTGTTATTGCATCCGCAATATAACAGAAGGTTCTTGTAGGTTTACCATCTGACAAAATTACAATATCTTCATTGTTTATAACAGCTTTAGCAAAGTCAGCAGGAACTCTTTTATCTCCAAGCTTCATCCCTGGACCGTAATTGTTAAACGGACGACAAAGGGTAATTGGCAAATTATACTCTTTTGCATATTCATAGCAAATTGTTTCGCCAAATCTCTTTGACTCGTCATAACAAGCTCTTGGTCCTATCGTATTAACGTATCCTCTAAAATCTTCACCGGTAGGTATGTGAGCAGAATCAGGATCTCCGTATATTTCTGAACTGGAAAAGAACAAAAATCCTCTCAAAGTTTCGTTTTTGTATAAATCTAAAAGTCTTTTTAATCCCCAAATATTTGCTTCAATAGTTTTAATAGGAAATTTACGATAAAAAACTGGTGAAGCAATTGATGCCATATGTATTACAAAAGAATTTGATTTATCTAAAACAAGTTTTTCAATGTCTCCGTCAATTATATCAAACACTTGAAAATCGATATTTCCGTTTTTTGCAATATCTTCAATCCATTCCGGTTTTCCTGATTGAAAATTATCAACAGCAACTATTGATTTAATGCCCAAAACATCTTTGAATGTATTAAAAAAATGAAGAAAATAGTAGCCAAGAAATCCGCAGCACCCTGTTATAAAAACATTTGAATTTTTGAATTTTTCTAAATTTTTTCCTACATTATTGTATATATACTCTACATCTTCTTTTACAATCGAATTCATTTATTTTTCTCCCAAACAGCCCAAGGCGCTTTGCCTGTTGTCCAAAGCTCGGTCAATTCTTTTTTCTCACGTAAAGTATCCATAGGACGCCAAAAACCATAGTGTTTATAAGCATTTAGCTGATTCTCTTTTGCAATGCTTTCAAGCGGTTCTTTTTCAAATGTTATATTGTCCCCTTCACCTATATAATCCAAAACTTGCGGTTCGCAGACAAAGAATCCGCCATTTATCCAGCTCTCATCACCTTTTGGCTTTTCCATAAATGACGTTATAACGTTGTCATCTTTTATCACAAGAGCACCAAATCTGCCGCCAAGTTGTACGGCAGTCATTGTCATCAATTTACCTGATTTTTTATGAGCTTCAACAATTTTTGAAATATTAACATCTGCAACACCATCCCCGTATGTTAACAAGAAAGGCTCATTTCCTATGTATTCTTTTGCTTTCTTAATACGGCTTCCAGTCATAGTATCTTGGCCTGTATACAACATAGTAACTTTCCAAGGTTCCGTTTGCATCCTGTGTATTTCCACAGAATTATTCAGCATGTCAACGGTTATATCAGAATATTGCTGGTAATAATGAACAAAATAATCTTTTATTATATGAGATTTGTATCCTGTTAAAATAACAAAATCGTTATATCCGTAATAAGAATAAATTTTCATTATATGCCACAAAATAGGTTTTCCGCCTATTTCAACCATTGGTTTAGGTTTTAAAACCGTTTCTTCGGATAGTCTTGTTCCAAGACCGCCAGCGAGTATTAAAACTTTCATATAACTCCTTTTATTATATTTATTTTATTCTGAATGTTACGTTGGCAACAGCGGTTACCTTTTTGTCTATTGTTGAAGTGTCATTTATACCGTAATCAGAAACATTTGTTGAATCAATTGGCGTAATTTGATATACACCCATTCTAACTGCGGAAATTTTTCCAACTCTGTTATGAGAAGGTTTAAGCATAGAAGCTGCTCTGTTTCTTGCATCTTGAGATGCTTTTTCCAATAATGTAACTTTTAAATCTGAAATTTTTGAATAGTCGTAAGATGGAATTCCTGAATTTACAACAACTCCTTGGTTTACCAAACTTGCAATATCTGTTGAAATATCTTTTATTAACTCAACATTATCAGATGAAATTGATAAAGATTGAGAATAATTGTAATATTCAACGGTATTAGTTGCATAACCGGTCCTCGGATCATTTTTGTAAGAAGGATATACATTTGGTGTTTTTATTTCAATTTTATCAATTTTTTTATCTTTTAAATATTTTTCTACAATTTTTAAATGTTCTTGTGCAGTCTTATATGCTTCTTGTCTTGTTGCTCTTTTTACTTCAATATCAATGTTTAAAGTTCCTTTGTCTGATTTAACAATTTCATATGCGGAACCTGTTACGGAAATTTCATTTTTTGAAATGCTGGAAGAAACCATTTTTGTGGATACAACAAGTGCTAATCCAATTAATAAACCTAATGAAATTACCTGTAGCTTTTCTATTCGTTCTAACATTTTTACCTCCCTATACATTACCTGTAGAACTGTTTCTATCATCTTCTAATTGTTTTAATTGTCGAGCATCAACTTTTTCATCCGAAGCTGCATAATTATTTATATTTGTATCGTCAATATCGACGTTAACATCTGCATCAACCATTTCGATATCGGTTTTGCCAAATTCTTTAATCTTACCGTCTTCAAATTTTACAGCAACTGAATTGTTCAAGAATTGTATAAAACAAACTTTTCCTAAACCGGAAGGTGTCATTACAGTTGAACCAACCGGCGGCATCCCTTTTGCCGCTTCTATATAATTTGAATACTCATATGTTAAACAGCACAAAAGTCTTCCGCATGTGCCTGAAATCTTCGATGGAGTTATTGGCATTCCTTGATCTTTTGCCAGCTTGACATTAATTGATTCAAACTTCCTCAAATGTGACGAGCAACAAAATGGCTTACCGCAAATTCCGGTACCATCCATTATCGAAGACTCATCTCTTACACCAATGTGGCGCAAATCTATTCTCATTCGCTTAAAAACTTGGGTTAAATCTTTGAGAAGCTCTCTAAAATCAACTCTTTCAGGTGCCGTATAATAAAATGATATTTTTCTTTTATCGAATGTAATACGGCACTGAACTAAGTTCATATTTAAATTGTGTTTTTGAACGAGTTCTTTGCATTTGAAGAAAGAAGTAACTTCTTCTTTCTTTAATTCTTCATATATCATCATGTCTTCTTGAGTCATAACTCTGAGGAACTCAAACGGTTCAGGTGTTTTTGAAGAATCTTCAAAGAGTTTCGCAACTTCTTTATTTACAAGAAAAGCTTTTAATACCTCTTCTCCTTTTTCTGTTCTGGCAAGAATAAGTTTACCGTCAATATCTTCTTTAATTTCTCCGCCGCTAACTTTCAGAGGAACAAATACGTTTTTTAGGTATTTAACTGCATACTTTATCATAATTCTCTTCCTTCTTAAGTTTTCTATTCATAAGCTTTGATAGAACTTCTTGGGGTGTGATATCAGTATAAACAGCCTCATAAATGGCATTAGATACCGGAACATCTATATTTAATTTTTTTGCAAGATCACAAACAGCTTTGGACGTTTTAACCCCTTCTGCGACAGAACCAAGTTCTTTTAAAATGTCATCAATTTTTTTACCTTGTCCTAAAAGTGAACCTACGGTATAGTTTCTGGAAAGCGGGCTTGAACAAGTTGCAATTAAATCCCCCATGCCTGAAAGACCGTATAAAGTTGATGGATTTGCACCAAGCCTAACAGAGAGTCTTACAATTTCTGCCATTCCTCTTGTTAGCAATGACCCCATGCAGTTGTCGCCCAGATTCATAGAATGCGCAAATCCGGAGGCTATTGCAATAACATTTTTAAGACTCCCGCCCAATTCAACACCAATAACGTCATTGTTTGTATATAGTCTAAATCTGTTAGGAACATTAAGTGTTTTCTGAACAAATTCTGCTGTTTTTATGTCTTCACAAGCAACAGAAGCTGCTGTCGGCTTTCCTTGCAGAACTTCGCGTGCAAGTGTAGGACCGGAAAGTATAACTACTTTCTGATTAGGTAAAACATCTTTGATAACCTCAGACATTCTAAGTAGAGAATTCAACTCCAAACCTTTTGACGCATTCACTAAAGGAGTATTTGGATTGATGCCTGCTGCTTTTAATTGCTCGCAAACGGGTCTTACTCCGGATGTTGCTACTACTGTCAAAATAATATCCGCTCCGTTTATTGCGGATTTTAAATCTGAAGTTATTTCGACTTTTTTATCTAATTGTACTTCCAAAGGCTTTGAACAATGCTTATTCTTAACTAAATCTTCACTTAAGTCTGACTCTCTGCCCCAAACAGTTATTTCATCAAAATTATCATTCATAAGCCAAGCGAGCGTTAATCCCCAACACCCCGGACCTAAAACTGTCAATTTCATATATTATACTCCTTCTTAATATCGATTATACTACAAGAAGATAAGTAAATATAATAATTTTAACATTATTATTGTAAATATTTGTAAAAACTAGCTTAAACTTTTTAAAGTTCTTCTAAGAACACCGCAATTTCTTTTAAGAGCTTCGTTTGCATCGTCTTTATTTAAATTTTTCTTTAACATTATAATTGCTGTTTTTACCTTCCAGTCGCTAAGAAGTAACGTTTTTAAAGCTTGAGAGGCGCTAACATCTGCTATTTGAGATACAATTCTTATTGCACGATCTTTTAATTTTTCATTTGTAGGCATTAAATCTATCATAAAGTTTTCATATGTTTTGCCGATTTTTATCATGGCTCCGGTTGTAAGCATATTTAATACCATTTTTTGAACAGAACCGGCTTTCATTCTGCTTGAACCGGCAATTACTTCAGGACCTACTTCTACGCAAATCCCATGTCCGGCTTCTTCCAATATGGCAGCTTCGTGATTGCATGTAAGTGCTATGGTTTTGCAACCTTTTTCATCTGCTTTTTGCAGCACTCCCAGCAGATATTTTGGATTACCGCTTGCTGATATTACTACACAGACATCTTTATCTGTTAATATTTCTGCATCATTCCTGCCCAGTTCAAAATTATCCTCAGCGCCTTCAACGGCACATTTTATTGCCTTGTCTCCGCCGGCAATGATGCCTTGTACCATGTCAGCAGGAACTCCAAATGTTGGCGGACATTCAGATGCATCTAATATGCCAAGCCTTCCGGAGGTGCCGGCCCCAAAATAATATAATTTCCCGCCTTTTAAAAATTGTCTAGCTATTATATCTACAGCGTGTGCAATGTTTGGAATTTCATCTTCTATTGCAAGTGCTACAAGCTTATCTTCTTCATTAATTTTGCGGACAATGTCTATTGTTGAAAGCAAATCAATGTTTTTTGTGTTTTCGTTTCTGTACTCTGTGATGATTTCGCTCATAAGCACACTCCTTTTATGTAATTAAGCCATTAGAATATAAGATGCATTGACGATTTATTTAACAACTTGATGTTTCGGAGACTAAATCTCTTTAAATCATTATTAAAAGATTTACGCCCATTTTTAATTTAATTAGTTTATTTTGCTAACCAAATTAGCCATTTCAATAGCAGACTTTGCCGCATCAGCACCCTTATTGCCTGATTTCGTTCCGGCTCTTTCAATTGCCTGTTCAATATTATCTGTAGTTATAACTCCGAATATAACAGGAATACCTGTCTCTAAACCAACAGAAGCAACTCCTTTTGACACTTCTGCGCACACATAGTCATAATGAGAGGTAGACCCTTTAATGACAGCACCCAATGCGATAATAGCAGAATATTTACCAGTGGCAGCACATTTTTTAGAAATAAGAGGAATTTCAAAAGCTCCGGGACACCAAACGACATCTATGTTATTTTCGCTTACACCATGGCGCTTAAGTTCGTCTAGGGCACCTGATAATAATTTCCCTGATATAAATTCATTAAACCTTGAAACTACGATACAAAATTTTTCATTTGTGACAGTTAATAAACCTTCTACTACACTCACTTTAATATCTCCTTAAAAACTATACGCTTATTATACCATAATTAAGTTTTAATTGATTAATATAGTTAATAGTTTTTTACAAATGTGAATCTATATTCTTGTTTGTGATATATTCAAATGTATACAGAGAGGATATAAAATGAGTTTAAATGTATATTTAGGAATAGATGTTGGTTCTGTTACAACAAAGCTTGCATTAGTGGATGAAAAGGGAAAATATGTAGATTCTTATATGCTTAAAACTGCTGGTAAACCGGTTGATGCAGTTCAGGACGGTATGCGCCATATAGTGTCTCAAGCACTGGGTGAATATTCTATACAAGGGGTAGGTACAACAGGCTCAGGTCGTAATCTTGCAGGAGCATTGGTTGGAGCAGATGTAATTAAAAATGAAATAACAGCTCACGCGGTAGCTGCAAGTACTAATATTCCGGGAGTTCAAACTATTCTTGAAATAGGAGGTCAAGACAGCAAAATAATAATATTACGTGACGGTATAGTAACTGATTTTGCTATGAATACGGTTTGTGCCGCAGGGACAGGAAGTTTTTTGGACCACCAAGCACAGCGTTTAAATGTACCAATAGAAAAATTTGGAGAAACAGCACTTCAATCAGAGAATCCGGCTCGTATAGCAGGTAGATGCGGTGTTTTTGCAGAATCAGACTTGATTCACAAACAACAGTTGGGGTATCCTGTGGAAGATCTTCTATATGGACTTTGCCAAGCGCTAGTAAGAAATTATCTTAGTAATTTGGCTTTGGGTAAAGAGTTGCTTCCGATATTTTCTTTCCAAGGCGGTGTTGCTTCTAATACCGGCATGGTGAAGGCTTTTGAGGAAGCATTAAACGCAAAAGTCGTTGTTCCAGAACACCACCAAACAATGGGCGCAATAGGAGCAGCTCTTTTAGCTATGGAAAATCACCAATACACAGAAACTCCAACAAAGTTTAAAGGATGGGAAGTCGGAAATATGTGCTTTCAATCTGTAACTTGTCAATGCACAGGATGCTCAAACAACTGTGAAGTTATAACAATTTTGGAAGGTGCGGAACCTGTAGGTCATGTAAGCAAAATAGGTGATATAAAAGGTAATATCATTGCGCGCTGGGGCGGAACTTGCGGTAGATGGGACGTGTCATAACACTGTATTAGAGGATAAGCGGTTAAGATTAAATTTCTTATAAAACTTATTAATTTAGCTTTTGTTAACTTGAAAATAAGGTGTAATTAGATGTCAATTAAATTAAAAGATTTTGAAATAGGAAGTGGTAAACTTACAATATTGGCAGGTCCATGTGCAGTTGAAACATTGGATATAATGAAAGAAACTGCTGAAGGGCTTAAAAAAGTATGTAATGAGCTTGACATTAATTATGTTTTTAAATGTTCTTATGATAAAGCTAATCGTTCTTCAATAAACTCATACAGAGGTTTGGGAATGGAAAAGGGCTTAGAGTATCTTTCAATAATAAAAAAAGAATTTGATCTTCCTATTGTTACTGATATTCATACACCGGATCAAGCTCAAGTTGCGGCAGAAGTTGCTGATATTTTGCAGATTCCTGCATTCCTTTGCAGACAAACTGATTTATTGGTGGCTGCGGCTAAAACAGGAAAAATTGTTAATATTAAAAAAGGACAGTTCTTAGCCCCGCAGCAAATGAAATCTCTGGTTAAGAAAGTAGAAGATAGCGGTAATAATAAAATTTTGCTTACAGATAGAGGTGTTTCATTTGGTTATAATAATCTTGTTTCGGACTTCCGCGCTATACCTATAATGAAAGAATTCGGTTATCCGGTAGTTTTTGATGCAACCCATAGTGTCCAAATGCCTGGTTCGAACGGTGATTCTACAGGTGGTGACCGAAGATTTGTTCCGACGCTTGCTAACTGCGCTATGGCAGCAGGTGCGGATGTATTGTTTTTTGAAGTCCACCCGAATCCGGACAAGGCGCTCTGTGACGGACCAAACATGCTATTTCTTAAAGATGCAAAGCAAGTTTTTGAAAAATGTAAAGCAATATTTGAGATTATTAAAAACTAAATTTTATCACTGTGCTTTTTTTCTTTAAGTTTCTTTTCTTTGAATTTTTCTTCCAAATCTTTTTTCATTTTTATTGCCTGAAAGATTTGTTCTCCTAAAAGTTTTGCTCCTTTTTGTGAATTAGGATATGCTTCAGGGTTGCATTCGATTCGTTTTTCTTTTTTCTTAGATTGTATTTTTTCTTGTTCGCTTTTTGTAACAGTTAAGAATTTAGAAGTAATTGTATCTCTAAGTTGTGCTTCACGAAGTTCTATATTATGAAGAGTTTCTTTGTCTATACTTTTTTTGCCTGTAGGTTGAACTCCATATGCAAAAAGTCTGCGCATAATAGCTTTTTCTTCAGCATCAGGCGCACTACACGAAGAAAACATTAAAAATTCAATCTTACCGATTTGCATAACACACCCCAGTCTTTATCTTGTATAATATTAATCGGCAAATTTTTTCTAAACTTTAGTCTTTTTTTAAATTTTGTTACAAAATTTAATATTAATGTTACAATTGAAGAATGATTAAAAATGTTAAAAAGCTGACATGTGGTTTAAGAGGCGAAATAACTATTCCGGCAGACAAATCTGTTTCTCACAGAGCTGTTATGTTTTCCTCTATTGCAAGAGGCAAATGCATAATTAATAATTTTTCAAGCGGTGCCGACTGTTGGTCTACTTTGAATATATTTAAACAGCTTGGTGTTGAAATAAATGAAATAGACAAAAAAACAATTAAAATTACTTCAAACGGCAATCTTGTCCAATCAAATTTACCGCTCGACGCCGGAAATTCCGGAACTACAACAAGATTACTTTCTGGAATTCTTGCAGGTCAAGCTTTTGATTCTAAGATTATAGGTGATATAAGTTTATCAAAGCGCCCTATGAAAAGGATAATAGAACCTCTTACGCTTATGGGTGCTCAAATAGATTCTGTTGACGGGCATTTGCCTATGTTAATTAGAGGGGCAAAACTTCGTGGAATTAAGTATAATTCGCCTATTGCAAGCGCTCAAGTGAAAAGCTGTATTCTTCTTGCCGGATTAAATGCTGAAGGTACAACAATATACTCAGAAGTCTATCCCTCTAGAAATCATACAGAACTTATGCTTGCCTATCTTGGAGCAAATATAGAAACAGAGAAAAACACGGTCAAAATACAGCCTTCAATATTAGAGGCAAAAGATATTAATATAGTAGGGGACATATCGTCTGCAGCATTTTTTATGGCAGCCGGCATGATTGTTCCGAATTCGAACTTTATAATAAAAAATGTCGGTGTTAACTCTACAAGAACAGGCATAATAGATGTTATAAATCGTATGGGCGGAGTTGTAGAGCTTTTGAACTATCGTGTAGAGTCAGGAGAAGAGTGTGCTGATATTAACATAAAATATAATGAAAATATAAAAGGATGTGTTATAGAAGGAGAAGATATTCCAAGATTAATTGACGAACTTCCGGTTATTGCAGTTATAGCTTCTCAAGCGGATGGGGATACAATAGTCAAAAATGCCGAAGATTTAAGAAATAAAGAGTCTGACAGGATAAAATGTATAGTAACAGAACTTTCTAAAATCGGAGTTAATATAGAAGAAACTGCAGATGGTTTTGTTGTTCATGGCAAAACTGTTTTGGAAGGAAATGCAGAACTGAATTCATACAACGACCACAGATTAGCCATGAGTTTTTATGTAGCAGGCCTTATTTGTAAAAAAGAAATTGCAATAAACGGATTCGAATGGACAAAAATTTCGTTTCCGGAATTTGAGGAGCTAATGGCTATATTATCAACAAACAGCCGCTAAATTTTGCATAAACTTATAAAATGCTCAAATTAGTTTATTAATCAGAGAAAGTCTTGAATGTTTTTTCAACGTTATCTTTGATAACTTTTTGAACCGCATCCATTTCCGTTTTAAGAGCAAGTTGTTCTGTATCCAGTTGTTTCAATCTTAGTTCTAATGTACGGTCTTCTTTTTGTATGATTGATGTTTTAGCATTGATATCAGCTATTGTCTTTTCGTATTTTTCTTTTTCGTATAAGTAGTGGTTCATAGCATCTTGATAAGCCGCTTCATCTGTTACGGTTTCTACATTTAAGCTGTATACAATACTGTCATCATCAAATTTTACTGTTTTGAATCTGCCCTGACTGTCTGTTTCAAGGAGAGCATTGTTAGTTTCTTCAATTTTCTTTTCTATGTAAGAAGCATTATAGTATGCCAGTTTAGCTTGAGCATCAATAGGCTTTGTCGGATCATAAGGCAATCCGACACTGTTATCTAAATCCGAACGTGTTGTATAATATGTTTTACCGTTTAATTCAAACGTATAAATCCCTTCACCGTTATATACAATGTTGCCTTCTTTGTCAAAGCTCAAATACTTATTAACAGATGATTCCGGACAATCTCTCAAAATTTGTGCTAAATCAGCAACTTGATCAACTTCATCATTAACAATAAGTTCACTAAGTTCTGTTAACTTTGAATTTCCGACAAATTTCGGTACATTATATGCCATAGAATAATCTTTATCGTCAACTGAGTTACCGATATATCTGACAACAGTACTTTTAGTTCCGTCACCATCGGTTATGAATTCCCAAGTTGTTTTATCGCCATCGACAGTAGATAAACCGTATACATTTTTTGCATTTAGGTTTCCGCTTTCATCAAGATATCCGTTAGCTTTTAAATATAACTGAAGATTTGGATCAGCCTTAACCATATCTTGGGTTATATGTGTATAATCTTTTTCTTGAATGTTTGCCAAAAAAAAGTGCCAAGTGTTTGTTGACTCATCCAAATAGCCGTAAATATTATCTGTTGAAGGTAAGCCTTCGGCATTTAAAGCCATATTTTTAGCTTTGCCAAAATCTTTTAATGCTTTTGACAAATTTGGGTTTGCTGCGACATCAGGATCTTTTATTTTGTCATATGTTATAGTTGTACCTTCTTCTTTTGTCGGCAATTTATATGTTACAGTAACTTTGTTTGTATCATAAGAAATATTTGCAGTATCTTTATGATATTGAATCTCTTTCAATACATCTCCTACCTGAACTTGAGGGTCCGACAGCATTTTTTTAGCACCTGTAAATATATCCGCATAATAATAGTGTTTTACAACGTAGTTATAATCAGAGTTCTTATCTGAGAGTTGGTGCCATTCTTCCAATACAGAGTCATTATCTCCATCGGAATATGAGTACTGAAGCTCTGTATAATCTGTTGTCTTGGGCGCATTCGGTACTTTTAAATTTAAAAGTCTATTAAATAAATTAGCACTTTGGTTTGCCAAAGCAGTTCTTGCTTGGTTTATTTGTTGACCTTCCCATTCCGTATTAGTTTTTCTTGCTGTTAAAGCTAAGTACCTAGCCTGTGATGCTGCCATTCCCATAATGGAATCTCCTATTCATTGTATTTATTTTTTATGTTTAATGTTAGTTTACTAAAAGTCAACATGTAAAACGACAAAACAAAGTTACCACTTTAATGAATATAAAAAAAATCCTCCATACAGTTTATGGTAATAAATTTTTAAAATTGAGATAAAATTTATTTGTTTGTATTGCATACTTATTTAATCTATAATAATTCTATGGAAAAGAAGGTTATTTCTACAAACAGAAAAGCATTTCATGATTATAATATTTATGACAAATTTATCGCAGGGATTGTGCTTACAGGAACAGAGATAAAGTCAATCCGTGCTGGAGAAATTAACCTTAAAGATTCTTTTGCAAAAATTGAAGACAATGAAGTATTCTTATATGGAATGCATATATCACCATATAAACAGGGAAATCGTTACAATCATAAACCTGATAGAGTTAGAAAACTTTTGCTCCAAAAACGTGAAATACTAAAGATTCAAGACAAAGTAAAAAAAGATGGTGTAACAATTGTTCCTTTGGAATTGTTTTTAACGCATGGTTTTGCTAAAATTGAATTAGGACTTGCCAAGGGTAAAAAACTTTATGACAAGCGTGAAACTATTGCAAAGAAAACACAAGACAGGGATATTGCAAGACTTGTAAAAAGATGAGGATTAGCGGATGTACAATAGAGAAATGATATTAAAAAGTTTGAATTCTGAAAATTATTATATAGACAGACATTCGCTTGATTTGTTTTTGGAAGATTGGAAAATAGATTCTATATATGAAGACGAAAGCGGATTAGAATTTTATGACGATCTGTCTTTGGAAAAAATTAAAAAAGGAATTTCATTAAAAGCTCAAGGTTATAGTGATGAACAAATTATCACGAAGCTTTCTAAAATAGAGGCACAAGTTGATATGAAAGATGATAAAAAACCTGTAGAGCCTGTTATTATGGATAGTGACGGCGAACCGCGTACTGCAGAAGCGGAGATTGTTCCCGCAGATAACAATGTGCAGCCGGATATGATTCCCGAAGGTAAAAGGTTTACGCTTGATGTTTCAAGCCAAACGCTGCAGATGCTTGCGGAAGCAGTAGCAAAAAAAATTAGTGATGATATTACAAATTCAGATTTATCAACCAAACTTATAGAAGCCGGCGGATACAAAAGGGATAATGAGATTTTGGCAAAGCAAGTGAAAGAACTTTTGGAACACAATCAGGAACTCTCTGCCAGAATTGAACAATTAGAGAATAATGCCTCAAAACATTTTTGGAAAAGATTTTGGGGTAAAAGATAAAACATGCAGAGTTATTCTGATTTTATAAATGAACTTGATAAAAGACTTTGTTCTTATGCTGCTTTTTTCAAGGATTTTATAATGTGTAAGGAAGGATGTTCCGATTGCTGTGAAAACGGAGATTATCCTATTTCTCAACCCGAAGTTGAGTATTTAATGCAAGGATATGCGTTGCTTGAAAATGATAAAAAGATACAAGTTCAAAAAAATATTCAAAAAATGCAAAAAGGTGGAGCATGCCCATTCTTAATTAATAAGTCATGTTCTGTATATAAATACAGACCTATAATATGCAGGGTTCACGGACTTGCCTATTTATGTGCAGAAGGTACGGTAAAGCTTCCATACTGTGCTAATGAGGGTAAAAATTTTTCAAGTGTTTTGAGCTCAGGTATTGTAGAAATAGCTCCAATAAAAGAAAATCTTGATACGAAAAAGGTTATAAGCCTATATGATTCAAAAGCTGCCGAAACAATAAAAAATCTTATAGATTGGATAAAATGAACAAAGAAAAAGCCCAATTTTGTTAAATCAGGCGCTAATAGATAAGTAAGTTTTGGGG
>CADCNZ010000042.1 GCA_902802935.1 uncultured bacterium
AGAATAGAAGTCCGCAATTAATAGTTTCACTTGCTTCATATCCGGCGAGGATAAATACGGTATATAAAACTATCGAAACCCTGTTAAATCAGACGGTAAAACCGGACAGATTAATCTTATGGCTTGCTAATGAGCAATTCCCGAACAAAGAGGCAGATTTACCGGAAAATCTTTTAAAATTAAGAGAGTTTGGGTTTGAAATCGGCTGGTGCGAGGATTTGAAAAGCTATAAAAAACTCATCCCTGCTTTAAGAGAATTTCCTAACGATATAATTGTTACGGCTGACGACGATTTATATTATCAGCGAGACTGGTTGGAAAGTTTATATAATGCGTATTTAAAAGACCCTAAGAATATTTATACAAGGAGAGCTTGCAGAGTAACAAAAGAAGGAAATATTTTTAAAATTGCGCCTCATTACAGTAATACACATTATGAACCTGATTATTCAAATCAGTTAATGGGTGGTGCGGGAACTATTTATCCTCCGAATTCTTTACATGAAGATGTTTTGAATACAGATTTGATAAAAGAATTGGTTCCGACTTACGACGATATCTATTTTTGGGGGATGGCTGTCCTTGCAGGTACAAAAATAGGGCTTATTAAGAATAAAGATTTAAGCATATATAATGTCGAGGGAACTCAAGAAGATGCTTTATGCAAAATTAACGGACAAAGCGACAGAATGAGTGATAAAGAAGCCTTTAACAGAATATTTGAAAAATATCCTGAAATAATTAGGAGGATAGATGCCTAAAGTTTCTGTTCTAATGCCTGTTTATAATACTAAAGAAGAATTTTTGAAAGAGTCTGTTGAAAGCATTTTAAATCAGACTTTTCAAGAGTTTGAGCTGATTATTGTTGATGACGGTTCATCAAATGATGTCGAAGGAATTATCAAAACTTATAACGATTCAAGAATAAAATTTTATAAAAATGAGCAGAATTTAGGTGTTGCCAAAACAAGAAACAAACTATTAGGGCTTGCTCAAGGAGAATACTGCGCTTGGCAGGATTCTGACGACATTGCTTATCCTGAAAGACTTGAAAAACAGGTTGAGTTTTTAGATGATAACAGAGAATTTTCAGTTGTAGGAACAAATTTGATCAGATTTCCTTCTGAAAAAATTATAAAACAGCCTGAATTTCCCAAAATTTTAGATTTTATTGGCGGATGTGCTTTTTCACAAGGAACATCTCTGCTAAGATTAGAAGATATCAGAAAGCACCATCTTTATTATAATGAAGAACTGATAACCTCTGAAGATTATGAACTCTGGTCACGAGCTGTGCAGGTTTTGAAATTTGCAAATATACAAGAGGTTCTGCTCAAATACAGACGCGTCGGAACATCGCTCTGCCATTCAAAAAATCAATATGCTTATGATGCTGAACTTAAAATAAAACAAGATTTATTAAATTATTTAACTTCGGATAAAAAATTACAATCCGCAATATTAAGAACAGTAACAACTCATTACGCTAAGAAAAACAGTTTTGTGGAAAACATATTTTCAATAAAAAACGAATGGAATAGTGCTAAAAAACATAAAATATTGACTATTCTGGGAATAAAGATAAGGATAAAATAGATGTTTAACAATATTGAAAGATATATTAAAACAGTATACAGAAGAAAAAAACACAAATATTACGGATATTGTTATTTGCCGAATTATAACCATAAAGCACCTTTTGAGGAGGGTGATTCAAATTTGTATAACGAATTCGGTGAAAAACTTGAGGTGTTTTTTATCAGAGATAAGCACTACAGAACGCATCCTTACAGAGATTCAAGATATTTTATGTGGGACAGATATAATTTTGGACTCAAAACTCATTTTTATTCACATGAATCTATGCTTGAAACAGAAGGAAAACCTGACAGAAGATATGGTTTCTTAACAGAATCTCCTGCAATAGTACCTAAATCATACAAACTTTTTGACAAGTTTAAAGGTTTGGAAAAAGATTTCGACCTTATTTTTACATACTCGGAAAAAATATTAAATGAAGTTGAAAATGCACGTTTTGCGCCTTTTGGCGCAACACTTTATAACGGGTCTTTTTCGCCTGAAAACGTTTACCAAACAAAAACAAAAAATGTTTCAATACTCTCTTCAAACAAGCTGATGTGTGATTTGCATAAATACAGATATGATTTGGCATGGAAATGCAAAAATGAAAATCTTGCAGATACTTTCGGGACTTTTGACGGCGGTAAATTGGTAGGAATTGACGATACATTAAGGGATTACAGGTATTCAATCTGTATAGAAAACCTTGTTGAACCATATTTCTTTACAGAAAGGCTTGTTTGCGCTCTTGCAAACCAAACAATTCCGATTTACTTGGGAGCAACAAAGGTTGATAAATTCTTTAATCCGGACGGAATTATACAAATTAATACAAAATCAGACATTGATAAGGTTTTGAAAGAATGCACAAAAGAAAACTATGAAGCTAAACTTCCTGCAATTTTGGATAATTACGAAAGAGTAAAGAAATATACAAAACCATTTGATTATATCTATGAAAACTATCTTAGCGAGGGTAAATAGCAGGCGATGATATCAATAGTAATACCTACAATGCAAAAACGATTGGATATACTGGAAAATCTGGTTAAAACGCTGAATGCGGATGATTCTGTCGGAGAAATTATTATAATAAATAATGCTGTTAAACCTTTAGAATTTTCATATGACAAAATGAGAGTTATAACTCCTAAAACAAATATTTTTGTTAATCCGGCATGGAATCTTGGGGTAAAAGAAGGAGTAAATCAATATATTGGGCTGTTAAATGACGATATTATAATAACGGATAATTTTTGTTCTTCACTTTTAAAGGTTTTGCCTGAAAAATTTGGTGTAATAGGTTATACACGAGAAAGTATTATACCTGTGGAGCAAGGAGAACAAAGACCGGATAAAACAGATATTATTATAGAAAAATCTGATTTTATCGATTTCGGATTCGGAATCGCCATGTTTTTCAAAAAAGAAGATTATCCGATTATACCTGATTGTTTAAAAATTATGTACGGAGATTGTTGGATTTTTGATGAATATAAGAAAAAAAATTTTCAAAATTATGTTATAAAAGGACAAAAAGTATTTCATTTTGGGAGTTTAACAACATCACAAAAAACATTTAATCCGGTAATTGATTCTGATAGAAAAGCATACAACAAAATTATTTACCCTTGGTATAAAAGGATTTTCTCAATTAATGAATATGCAGACTGCGTAAAATTAAGACTTTTTGGTTTGAATCTTAGGATATGGAATAAGAATTGAGGTAATTATGTTTGGAAACAGAATTTATAAAATTGACAAGAACGGGAAAAAACGCAGAGTATTTTGGATACGGGGTTTAAGAATAAAATTCCACGGACATAACGCTCAAGTCATTTTGCACGAACCTGTTGTAAGGTTTAGAAAGTCATTTATGGAATTGGATGACAATGCGAAAGTTATTTTTAAATCATCAAAAACAAAACTTAGGGAAATGTATATTTCTGCAATGTCGAAGGGCGGCACTATAGAAATAGGACATGACTTACTGCCTAATACTAATTGCAGAATTTTGAACTACAGAGAACCGAATTTGCATATAAAAATAGGCGATTGCTGTATGATGGGGCCAAATGTAATTGTCCAATCTTCTGATGCACATCCGATTATTGATGTTGAAACCGGAAAAGTAATTAACAGAGGCGCAGATGTTGAAATAGGCGATCATGTTTGGATGACAACCAATGTAATGGTTATGAAAGGTGTTAAGATAGCAAAAGATTGTATAATAGGCGCAAATAGTATTGTTTCAAAGGACTGTCCTGAACCGAATTCGATTTATGCAGGAACTCCTGCCAAATTGATTAAATCAGGTTATAATTGGGATTACCATTTTTCTGAGAAATAATCCTAAAATATTTACTATTTTTGTTGTATAATTTATAATTATTAGGGATTGAGTATGAGAATAAGCATAATTCAAGATATAATAGATTTTGTTCGTCATAAAAAGCATGTAAAGGTGTATTTTAATAATGCGAATCTCGCAATATCACAGGATGATATTAAAAGAATAGAGAGTTATTTGGCGCAAAAACCATCAAGGAAATCAAAAAGTGTTCTCTATACCTGCATTACTAACGATTATGACGATATCGAAGCAATAAAGACATACAAGTATGTTAATCCTGACTGGGATTATGTATGTTTTACAGATAATGAAGAACATATCAGTCAAGGCCAAATCGGCATCTGGGAAATCAGACCTTTGGTATATGAGGATTCTGACAACACAAGAAACAATCGTTGGCACAAGCTCAATCCGCACGTCATTTTCCCTGAGTACGAAGAAAGCATTTACATTGACCCAAATATCAATATAATGACCGAATATTTATTCGATCTGATAAAAGAGAAGAATCTTCCTTTTGTACAACCAAAGCATTTCAAAAACAACTGCATTTATCAGGAGTTCAAAGATGTTCTTCACAGGAAACTTGATGATGAAAAACTTATTAAGGATGAACTTGCACTAATCAAAAAAGATAAAATGCCAAAAAAATACGGTTTTGGTGAAAACAACCTTTTATACAGAAAACATAATCTTCCGCAAATAGTTGAAATTGATAACGAATGGTGGGAAATGGTCAAAAACTATGCAAAACGCGACCAATTATCCCTTGCATATCTTTTATGGAAGCATGGTATAAAAATTAACGAGATTACATTTAAAAATACAAGATTGGACAAAGATAACTTCTATGTTTTCGCCCATAAGAAAGGCAAGGGGGTAAATGTATCCACATCAGCCGAACAAGCTACAAGTTTAGCGCAGGAGGGTAAATGTCAATGAATATCCTTATTACAGGCGGAGCAGGATTTATAGGCTCTACTCTTGCAGACAGGCTTATTAAAGAAAATAAAATTATTGTAATTGACAATTTTAACGATTATTATGACCCGAAGATTAAAGAAAATAATGTCGCATCAAATAAAGGAAACCCTAATTACAAACTGTATAGGGGTGATATTTGCGACACAGAACTCGTAAAAAAGATTTTTGACGAAAATAAAATTGATTGTGTTGTTCATATTGCAGCAAGAGCAGGTGTTCGCCCTTCTTTAGAAGATCCTTTAGAATATGTTCGTTCAAATATTGAAGGAACCGTAAATATTTTAGAAAAAATGAAAAATCATGATGTTAAAAAAATGGTTTTTGCATCATCATCCTCTGTTTACGGCAACTGTACTGCAGAGAAATTTAGTGAAGACTTAAAAGTTACGGAGCCCATTTCTCCATATGCGGCTACAAAATCTTCCTGCGAACAATTTATATACACTTATTCAAAACTGTACGGGATTAATGCAGTATGTTTAAGATTTTTTACTGTATACGGGCCAAAACAAAGACCTGACTTGGCAATAAGAAAGTTTACCGAGCTGATTGAAGCAGGAAAACCTATTCCTGTATACGGCGACGGCACAACAAAGCGTGACTATACGTTTATTGAAGATATCATTGACGGAATTTGTGTGGCAATAAAATATGACAAAACGCCTTATGAAATCATAAATTTAGGCGGAGGTTCGCCTGTAACACTGAGCGAAATGATTTCTACAATTGAAGAAGTTTTGGACAAAACTGCCATAATTGACCGTCAACCCATGCAGCCTGGTGATGTCAATAAAACCGTGAGCGACATAACAAAAGCCCGCAATTTGTTAGGCTACAACCCTAAAACAAGTTTTAAAGACGGAATCAAAAAGTTCGTCGAATGGAGGTCAGGTAAATGAA